>NZ_JACGVM010000034.1:0-21815 GCF_014077195.1 Colwellia sp. BRX9-1 | reverse complement strand
CGTCGAACACAACGCGCCACACAATGGTAATAAGGTGTGTCTACTAAACTGATTTGTTGCTTCCTTGGCGTGGCCATAACTCACCTAAGATAAAGTAGCTTGATTACTTTAGCGTAGTACAAAGGTAAAATTTGTTCAATTTAGGATGAGTGTCTTGTTAATTTGGGCACAAACCTCAATTGCAAAGACTTGCGTCAGAAAATGCAGTTTGTCTTCCACCCAACCTCGCCGGTGCTCAAAGCTTTGACCTGAAAAGGTATCTTCACCACATAAGAAAGCGCGTCGAACGCAACGCGCCACACAATGGTAATAAGGTGTGTCTACTAAACTGATTTGTTGCTTCCTTGGCGTGGCCATAACTCACCTAAGATAAAGTAGCTTGATTACTTTAGCTTAGTAGAAAGGTAAAATTTGTTCAATTTAGGATGAGTGTCCTGTTAATTTGATATTTAAAGAAACAGCGATTGGGGAGGTTATTTGTATTTGTTTTAAGTTGTTTCGTTTGTGTATTAAATAAATTAAAAAAAGCAAAGTGTGATCACTTTGCTTTTTTGATTGTAATAATTTACTTATAGCTAAATTATTTGAAACCAGTATATGTATATGGTTTAAGTATACAACTAGAAACGGTATTCAGCACCGGCGTAGAAATAGGCACCATTAAAACCAAAAGGTGCTGAACGGCGTGAATAAGTAAACACACCAGGACTACTGACAACAACATTGCCATTGGCGTCAACAATAGTGCCGGAGCGAGAATTTCCTATTTCATTTTTATCAGGGTACACATCAAAAATGTTATTTCCACCGAAGTTAAATGAAAGCTCATCGTTAAATTGATAATTCACGCGTAAATCTGTTAATACTTCGGCGCCATACGTTTGTCTTTCACCATCAAGAACCGTGTATTCACCGTAACGATTAAAGGCTAAGTTAACTGTGAAATCGCCAATCTTATATAAGCCACTTAAACTTATGCGGTCTTGAGGTTGCCATTCTTCAATAATAGAAATCGCCTGCTCTGAAAAAACATCCTCAGGTGAAATTCCACCTAATGCACTACCTGCTGGAGTATAAGTATCGGTAACTTCTGTTTCTGAAAAGTTTGCGGCAAATGTTAAGTCTAATGTGCCAGACATTACTTCTGTATTCCATGTTGCTATAATATCAACACCTGTTGTTTTAGTGTCAGCACCATTTAAAAAGAATTGCCCTGCACCTGCTCCAGAAGAAGCTAATGCCGCATCAAGCGCTGACGATAAACCGTTACCTAATGAATTACTCAACACAATGCGGTCTTCAATTTTGATAGAATAAAAGTCAACAGTTAAATTAATATCATCGGTAACTCTTACAACAGAGCCAATACTAAAGTTGGTTGATACTTCTTCTTTTAGCTCAGGAATACCAATAGCTTGCGCTAGAATACTGTCATTTCGGAAAGTACCAATTTGTACTGCAATTTGGTCCCCACCATTAGGATTTGTCTGGAATTGAGTACTAATATTATCAGTATAAAGTTGTTGCATTGACGGAGCTCTAAAGCCAGTACTTGTGGCGCCACGCAATGATACATCATCAGTAATTGACCAATTAGCAGCAAGTTTGAAATTAGTGCTATCACCAAAGCCGTCGTAATCATCATAGCGAACCGCTGTGCTAATAATTAGGTTGTCAGTGACTTCTGCTTCTGTGTCAATGTAAAAAGAAATTACATCACGAGATTCATCAACAGATTGTAGTGGGGCTGTACCACCAAATCCTTGTGTTCCTGCACTGCGATCTGTCTCATATATGCTATTACCGAGTTCATCGGTATCATAGTCTCTGTATGAATATTCATCACCTGCTTTTACTCTGAATTCATCCGTGCGAAACTCGGTACCCATAGCTAAAGAAAACCAATCAAAATTTTGAGTGTAATCCATATTAATTGTTTGTAAGGTGAGTTCTAAGCCGTAAGCAAACGCTTCGCGAGGAATTGAGCTACGAATCTCATTAGCGGATAGTGCTGAGGTGTAGATGAGTGAATTAGCATAAGATGAATTTATTGTATCCCGAGTCGTGTAATCAATATTATTTTCACCATAGGTATATGATAAATCTAATGATGAATCATTACTAAATTCAGTTTTATAACCAAAGTTGTATGAAATATCTTTTATTTCAGTATTGATTTTAGGTAAAAATCCAGCAGGAATAGTTGCATCACCATCTTGAAGCTGTGCGTTACCTCCGCCGTTCGCATTATGGCGAAAGAAAGCTGCAGATTCGTTATCACGGCTTGAATAAGTAACAAAACCATACAAATGACCATCAGCTAAATCGTAGCCAGTATTTATCGTTAGTCCTATTTGCTCGGAGTCTGCGTCGCCAATACGAAATGTTTCACGAGTGGCGGTAGCTTCACGCGGATCGCCTAATAAAAAATCGCCATTATCAAGCTGGGTACAACCTGAAAATTGACATGAGCCATGTAAGCCTGCTCTGTCAGAGTAGCCTCTATCACGTATATTTAATGTGGTATTAAGGAAGCCATTATCGCCAAGTGCAAAACCCTTAGAAATATCGATATTCGTAGTTTCACCATCGCCAGCTGAGTTCTCGCCATAAGAAACACCGACGCTTCCACCTTCACTTTGATCTTTAAGAATAATATTAATGACACCGGCAATTGCATCTGAACCATATTGCGCAGCGGCGCCGTCACGTAATACTTCAATACGCTTAATAGATGCGGCAGGAATAGCATTCATATCTGTACCAGCAGTACCACGTCCAACTGAGGTGTTAATGTGAATTAAACTCGCTTGATGGCGGCGTTTGCCGTTGATTAACACTAATGTTTGATCAGGACCTAAGCCACGCAAGGTAGCAGGGCGCAATGCATCAGTTCCATCACTAATCGATGAGCTTGAAAAGTTAAATGATGGGGCTATGGCTTGTAACATTCTACCGACTTCTGTTTGCCCAGTGTTAAGCAAAGCTTCAGCAGACAAAATATCTACGGGAACAGGTAAATCTTCTGCAGAACGACCAGCAACACGGCTTCCTATAACCGAAATTTTTTCTACTTCTTGCTCACTGACTTGAGCAGGCTCTTGGGCAAGTGCTGTTTGACTTGCTGCGCTTAGCATTAGTGGAACTAAAGCTGCTTTGAGCATTGTGCTTTTATTCATTGTTATATTACTCCTGAGATGTTTATGTAGTTTTATGCTCAGTTGACCAGCGTTATCTATAACAGCGGTTAAGTTGGTGTTTTTTAAAAGTTGTTGTAAACCGTCTTTAACCGAATATTTGCCCTTTAACTCATTTGCATAATGTTCTTTTGTTAAGTCATAGGAAAATAAAATCGTTTTATTTGCCTGTAATGCAAATGAAATGAGCGCTTTATCAGCACGCTGTTCCTTTACTGTAAAGTTGATCAAGCTTTCGGCAAATGCTCCAGACGTGAATATAAGACAGGTACATATAAAAAATGTAGCGCTTGTTAACGGCCGAAATACAGAAAGTTGAAAACGACAAAATAACTTTTGCCAACCTTGCAGTGTTAATAAACAGTTCAGAAGGAAAATTCCTCTATAATATTTTATAAAAAATATATTGAGTTAAAAGATAGGGAGTATTTAAAGTTATTTCGTAGTATTTAAGCTCAAATGAATTGAATTTTCATTTACTTTTTCAAATTGAATATTGAAGTTACTACTTAACGATTTAAGGAGTCCATCAATATCATTCGCCTTAAAGTAACCGGCCACTTTTATTTTATTGAGTTCAACATCCTTAATTTCAAAGGTTGTAGTGGTATAACGACTGATTTCGGCTAATGCTTCATCGAGTGGTTTGCCATTAAAAACTAACATACCTTGTTGCCAAGCAAGTTCTCGTTGAATTTGCTCAAATGAAGTTTTTTTATTTGATGTTTGAATATTATTTTCGATGGTGGCAATTTCACCAGATGTTATCAAAAAACCAGGTAATTTTTCTTTAGGTAAAGTAGATAACATCTTTGCTATTTTATTTAATGGTTGGTTCGACTTGGTCATTAATACTTGACCTTCGGTGACAACAAGCTCCATGTTTTCATTAGATTTTCTTTTTACATTAAAGATTGTGCCTAACGCGGTAAATGATTTTTCGCCAACTGTTACGGTAAAGGGTCTACTTTTATCTTTGGCAACATCAAAGTTTGCTTCGCCTTTAATCAATGTTAATAAGCGATTGTTTTTTGAATAACTGACTTCAACTAAACTATTGGTATTAAGTTTAATTCTGGAGCCATCGGACAGTGAAAACCGGGTTTGCTGTCCTATCTCTGTTTGCAACGTTCTTACTTCAACAAATCTTTTTTCGATATTGTCATCAATAAAAGGTGTGATGTTCACAAAGAAGTTACCCGCAAATAACAGAATAAAGGTAATGCCTGCTGCAACGGCATATTTAGTGATAACATTATGCTTTTTTTGAATCGGCTTTTCTAATGTAAATAGTGCACTTAACTCATTGAGTACACTTAAATCATCCCAAAGTGCAGCTAAAGAAAATAAGGTTTTACGATGAAAATCACTTTGATTCACCCATAGTTGAAAATCGAGTTTATCCTTGTTGGAAAGACCCCGATCAATTTTGCTTACCCAAAGACTTGCTTGTGCTTTGATGTCGGCTTTACTGGTGAATGGTTTAACTGTTGTCATACAATATTCTTTTTTAATTTATATTTTATTTTATAATTGAACGTGCGTTATTTTTTAAGGTTGAAGCTTTTGGTGTACTATTTTGCTCAATCCTTTCCATATATTCAGCGCACTTTAATAAGCCCTTAGCGACATGTTTCTCAACTGTACTTTCACTAAGGTTTAAATAGTTAGCTATTTCCTTTTGGCTGAAACCGTAAACTTTTTTTAATATAAATGTTTTGCGGACTACGATAGATAATTGCTCTGTCGCTCGGCAAAATAATAAGAAACGTTCCTTACTCTCAAATTGTTCTTCAAATTTCAGTGAGGTTAATCCAGTCAAAGCGTCAGCAGAATCATCTAATGAATCACTGTATTTATTATCCCACTTATTTACGTGATTTAGCGCAAGATTTTTAGCTGTTTTAAGAATAAAACTACGAGCGTATTTTATTTCTTCTTTGAGATCGGCTTCATAAGTTCGAATAAACGTCTCTTGTATAATATCATCAATGTCATCAGGACTGGCGATTTTATTGATATAGCGCTTAATATTAGCCGTGTAATTAACAAACAGCGTAGTGAATTTATTATTCTGAGCCATTGTTGTTCTTGTTATTCTTATTTTATTGTGAAACCGAGTGTAGGGCGGGAAGCAAAGAATTACAATGACATTAAATAAGATTTAGTTTGTAGATTAAGTGATGACAAATTTGTAACTCTTGTTGAACACCTTGATCTATTTACAGGAAAAAACTGGGGAAAATTTGAATACCTTACATGGACGGCAGAGGTTGAGTACTATGATATTAAACATGTCTTACCTAGAAAGTTATGCCTATTAAGGTTTGAGCTTAAAGGTAAGTGTGTCGTTTTTTGTTTTTGATAATGAAAATAAGCTTCAAGCTACTTCAGTTTAGAATGAGTGTCTTGTTAATTATTGTTAATTATCTTCTTCATTTTAGAATGAGGTCTCGTTAATTATTTTTTGTTTTTGATAATAAAAATAAACTTCAAGCTTCTTCAGTTTAGGATGAGTGTCTTGTTAATTATTGTTAATTGTTAAGTGTTAATTGTTAATTGAGCTTTTGATAATAAAAATAAGCTTCAAACTACTTCATTTTAGGATGAGTGTCTTGTTAATTGTTTTATCTATTATACGCAGGCCCTAATAGATAAAATAATTATATGGTTAATGGAGAAGGGTAAATAATAAACAGATCAGTGGTATTTTATAAAATTTAAACGCGAGTATTTGTTGAGCGTATATGAGATTTGGTCTGCTGAACACAGAATTACCTTTACACTAGTGGTAGAATTGCAGCTTAGGGTAAGTCGAATTTTTCTATATCTAGGTTTGTGCTGTAAATGAAATGTATATCTTCAAGTGTTTTTGGGCGCTTTATTGGTAAAACTACGAAAATTAATATTACTGAAATCGGCTTATCTATTGATGTTGAAAACACCTTAAGCCAAATTAAATGGCAAGAACTTATAAAACCGCCAATGTTTCATATCAGCTTTTTTGGGCACATAATGACATTGCAAACAGCAGATAAAAGTTATGCTTATAGTATGCTTGCCTTCAATGCTAAACGCGAACATAAGAGCCAGTGTGAGAAACTTTGGGCGTTAGCCAACATTAAGCCAGTTAATGCCTTATTAACGACCATCAAAAAAATTATCACCACTCGCTATTTACGTCAGTCAAATATTGATGTTATTCAGTCATTAGTCAATCAAGAACTCAAACGTTGGTTTCCTTGGATTAACACCAGCAAAACACTGCCGATGGTTGCTAAGCAGCTGCAGCAGTTGTCGAATTACCATAACTGGCAAGAGCAAACTATAGACGATTGTCGTGAACGTTATATCAAGCAACAGCTTCAAGCCCACCAAGCCTTTTTTGATCGTGTCGAGTCTAATCCTTTAACGTTATGTCAACGGCGCGCCTGTATTATCGACAATGATAATAACTTGTTGTTAGCTGGCGCAGGAACAGGTAAAACCAGTGTGATGGTGGGACGAGCCGGTTATTTACTTAACAGCGAACAAGCGCAGCATAGTGACATTTTATTATTAGCTTATGGCCGAAAAGCGGCTGATGAAATGGACATAAGAATAAAAGAAAAATTATCGACTAATAAAATTAGTGCAACGACCTTTCATCGTTTAGGCCTTAATATTATTGCTCAAGTTGAGGGAAAAAAGCCTAGTTTATCGGTATTCGCCGAAGATGAAAAAGCAAAAGCTAAGTGGATCCAAAGGTGTTTTGAAACCTTGATTAATGAGCAAGCCCAATATCGTCAACTTATCATAGAGTATTTCAGTAAATACTATTACGTTGAACGTAATGATTCTGACTTTGAAAGCCTAGGTGAGTATTACCAATATTTAAACGATAATGATATTCGTAGTTTGAAAGGAGAGAAGGTTAAAAGTTTTGGTGAGCTTTATATTGCCAATTGGTTATTTAACCACGGAATAGAATACCAGTATGAAGCTAGCTACGTTCATGATGTAAAAACAATCGAGCACAGACAATACCAACCAGACTTTTTTCTACCTGAACTTAATGTTTATATTGAATATTACGGGGTAGATGAGAACGGGAATACAGCATCTTACATCAATAAAAGTGAATATCACACATCTATTCAGTGGAAACGAGACACCCATAAGAAATTTAACACTCATTGTCTTGAATTTACCTATGCTCAGCATAAAAAAGGGCAATTAATTAGCGCTTTAGAATCATTTTTTAATGCTCATCAAGTTAAATTTGAATTACTCCCTGATGAAGTGATACTCGAAAATTTAAAAGAAAGTGGGCGGATAACAACACTTGCCCAAATGTTTTGTCAGCTAGTAGGACTTTATAAAGCCGCGTGTTTAGACCATTCTTTAGAAAATAATGTGATCATCAATTCTTCTGATCCAAAACAGACCACGAAAGCATTAACGTTACTTAAACCGATTTTAATCGCTTATGATGAACACTTAACATCTCGCGCTGAAATTGATTTTGAAGATATGATTAATAAAGCATTAGGGTATGTGCAAGAGGGGAAATTTAATTCGCCATGGCGTTACATCATGGTCGATGAATTTCAAGATATATCAGAGCCAAGAGCACGGTTAGTTAAAGCCTTACGTGACAATAATAAAGCCTGTTCAGTTTTTGCTGTTGGTGATGATTGGCAGGCGATATATCGCTTTAGTGGCGCTGAAATTACCTTAACCACAGGGTTTGCCCATTACTTTGGCGTTACCACTCAATCAGCTTTAGACCAAACCTTTCGATTTAATAACCAAATAGGCAAGGTGGCAACAGTTTTTATTTGCCAAAATCCAGCACAAATTAAGAAAAAAATAAAATCGTTAAAACAAGTTAAAGCACCTGCAGTTTCATTACTTAAACGAGAGAATGGCGCATTAAACTCTTCAAAAAAAGGTATTGTTGATGAAATGGCCAATGGTGCAATCGATGATGTTTTAGCGGCTATTTCAGCTAAAGCGTGTAAGCCGGTAAGTGTTTATTTATTAGCGCGTTTTTGGTTTCAATTACCAGACAAAGTCGATCTAAATCGGTTAAATAATCAATATCCGCTATTAACTATTGAATCTCAATCTTTTCATGCTTCTAAAGGAAAGGAAGCCGATTATGTCATTATTCTTGGACTCAAAAAAGGTGCTCATGGTTTCCCTTCAGAAAAAGTAACGCCAGCATTACTCGACGCCTTACTCGCGAAAAAAGAAGCCTTTGCTTATGCCGAGGAACGACGATTATTTTATGTTGCCCTAACGAGGGCTAAAGATAGGGTTTATGTTATTGCCGATATGACTGAAGCAAGCTGTTTTGTTAAAGAGCTTGTTAGCGATCATAACATCGAACTTGATGAATTTGACAGCACAGCCAGTCAATCATTTATAGATGAGATCAACTGCTTGGTTTGTGAAACAGGCACCTTAAAGAAACGAACAGGGCGTTTTGGCGATTTTTATTCATGTTCACACTTTCCTCGCTGCGAGCATAAAGAGAAATCCTGTACTAGCTGCCAAAGTCCTATGACACGAAAACGTCACCCAGGTTTTAAGTTTTGTTTGAATGCCGCCTGTAAAAGCATCATACCGACGTGTGAAAAATGTCATGCTGAAATGGTGTTACGCTCAAGTAAAAGTGGTGAGTTTTGGGGATGTAGAAACTATAAAGGTAATGAACCAATGAGCTGTAAAAATGGCCTTGATACCGACAAAATAAAATGGCCAGAATTGGTGAGTTAACTAACGCGAAATAGTTATTAAATGGGATACAGATAAAGCCAATGAATTCTCTATTTAGTCAGCCATCATATTTTTAATAATGATAATAGCTGTTCATAGAGTCCAGTTTGATTCATTAAAATCCTTTTTAATTTAACACTTTATTAGTTCCAGGATATCTGAAAAGTTATACACCATTATAATTAGCGTGATGAAATACTGAAAAATTTTCATACTCCAGCCATTGTCATCACCTTTGTTTGTATAAGATGTAGCATTTACTATTCATCACAAAAATAGAGGTCAACAAACTTAATTATTAGTTAACTAGGTTGCTGACCTGTATTTTCACGTACAAAGACTAGTGTCAGAAAATTTCTAGCACGTCTTTAACATGAGATACGGGTATCAAGGTAATCCCTTTAGTTTCTAAACGTTTATTGTAATTACGTTTAGGTAATATGATGACTTTAAAGTCGTTACGAATCGCTTCTTTGACGCGCTCTTCACCTGAAGGTACAGGTCTTACACTGCCATCTAACCCTATTTCTCCAAAGGCAATAGTATTGACCGAAAACTTATGCTCTCTTGATGACGATATCATTGCGAGGATCAAAGGCAGATCTGAGCCAACATCTTTGGTTAAGTTAACACCTGACACCACGTTTACGTAAATATCATTACCGCCAATATTGACTCCCATACGACTTCTCAATATGGCTAACAGCATTTGCATGCGTTTATAATCAAAGCCAACACCACCTCTAATAGGATTTTCAGCTTGAGATTCGGTGACCAGCGATTGAATATTGATTAATAAAGTTCTTCCGGTATCGTTTGATGCATAGGCCATATTCCCACTCGATTCAGCACCATCTTTATCTAAAAAGATGGCCGATGGGTTTACAACATCTTGCATACCTTTGGCTGTCATGGCAAAAGTGGCTATTTCTGTGGTGTCACCAAAGCGGTTTTTAGAGGTTCTAAGCGTTCGGTATTTACTGTCAGCTTCTGGCTCTATTTTACACATACAATCGCCGATGTGCTCAAGTACTCTAGGCCCAGCCATATCTCCGGATTTAGAAACATGACAAACTAATATTACGGTAACGCCATGCTCTTTCGCTAGTCGGTTTAGCATAGCAGCGGATTCTTTGACTTGAGTAACACCGCCAGGAGAATTGGGCAGTGAACTAATAAATGCCGTCTGGATAGAATCAACAACAAGGAATTTATAACCATCGGTGACCATAACATTACAGATAAGCTCTACGTCACCGGAGTTCATTATGTCAATTTTAGAAATGTCGGCTTGTAGCCTTAAACCGCGGTCTCTTACTTGCCCTTTAGATTCTTCGCCTGAGGTATATAAAGATTTACCTATTTGACTTAAATGAGCACATGTTTTTAACAATAATGTACTTTTACCCGCACCAGGGTCACCCGCTACAAGAATAACAGAACCTTCAACGATACCACCGCCCAACACTCGATTGAATTCAGAGCTACCGGTGTCAAATCGAGTTAAGTCCATATCAGAGACTTCACTCAACTTATCTATCTTTGCATCTTCTTTAGAGTAACCTCGGTGAGCGTTTTTACTTGGTGTGCGCTGGGTTATTACCTTGGACTCTTTAAATTCTGTGATGCTGTTCCAAGCTGAACAACTTGAACATTGACCTAACCATCGAGGATGATTTTCACCACACTCGGTGCAAACATAAGTTGTTTTATCTTTTGCCATAATATTCTTAATAATTTATTTGTGGGGTTATTATATCGTGCTAGTCATACTAGTTTAACTAGCCAGTTACTTGAATCAATACAATTAATCGACTGACAAGTTTTGAGTATATTCATATCGCTCTCGCACATTTAACCATAAGCTCAGGTGAAGAAGCAAAAATATAGTCTATGTCCCATTGGGAGCCTTTTCAGACTAAGTTATAGCTATTTCATTAATGCTATTATATGGAATATGTATTGTCGTTAATAGATGATGAAACAACTTTAATTTAACATAAGTTATTTCATTTATTGGTGAAAAATCTGCTTGTTGATTTCAAATGAAAAATATTATTAAAGTTGATTTTTATTATTTGCAATTAATATATCGCGCGTAGACAAACACTAAAAAAGAGTATTTTAGCCTTGCTTTAGATCATGTTATACCTATAAAGCGTTTGATTTTATTAATTTTATAGGTATTATCACAATCATATAACAATGGAAGTACGAGTTCAAAAAATGGAATTACTTGCTAGTCATTTAACATCAAAACTCCCCTTTATTATTGGTATTACTGGTCATAGAGACATACTGACTAATAATGCAGACACAGTAAATGACAATAGCGCGGAACTTAAATCTACCATTCGTGCAACGCTACTTCACTGGCATCACCAGCTAAACTCAGTAGCTAAACCTAATAAAACTTCTGTTAACGAAAGGCAAATAGTCACGCCAATTTGGCTTATGTCTGGTCTAGCAGAAGGAGCAGATTTATTATCTATTGAAGTGGCATTAGATTTACAAGCTGAATTAGGTTGTGAGGCGATAAAAATTATTGGCTGTTTACCTATGCCGCTGATAAATTTTGAACAAGACTTTCAACCCAATAGTAATAGTTACTTCCAGCTTAAAAAAATGGTTTTAGCCCTCCAGAAAAATGGTAATGAATTACTCGAAATTAAACACTCGTTGGTTGATAGTGACTATCAAATCGCGATTGATGATCTAGATTATGGCGATCTCAGGAATAGCCTGTACCTTAATCAGGGATTATTTATTGCAAAATATGCCAATGTGTTAGTTGCTTTATGGGATGGATGTGATGCAAATGGATGTGGCGGTACCGCTGATATTGTTAAATATAAACTGGGTATGGAAGTTCATTGGCCTGATAATACTGAAAATCTATCATTAAAAGCCGTTTCTGAATTTGATGGTCAAATTGCGGGCCTTGTTCATCACCTTTTTGTCAAAAGAGTTAGTGTAACTAATAATATATCTCCGTTATTATTAACGGATCTCCCCCAGAGTGACGCATTAGCGCATTTAACACCCGAAGTGGGCGAGCTCTATGCATATAGCTATGCTGGAAATGAAAACGCATTGACCGACTTTATCTCTACAGAGTTTATTCAGTTATTATCTGAGCTACGATTTTATAATAGTTATAGCGCATCAGAGTCGATTGACGTTGCTAATACCTTTACTGCCCCTGACGTCGATAATGGCCTTTCAATTTCAAACCCTATTTTTACGCTAGCCGATGATCTTGCCTTAATTGGACAGCAAAAATATCGAAAACTTATTAAATTGTTTTTTTGGTTTGCCATTGCCGGATTTACTTGTTATGAATTAGCGGGTAATTTAGTTAATTCAGAAGAGGGAAGTTGGGTCATTTTAGTGACCTTATTGTCTATTATCGCTTGTTGGCGAGTTATTCGTTACGCCGGTAAAAATGAATTGAAATGGAAGTATCAGCTTAGTCGAGGTGTCGCAGAAGCCATGCGTATTAGGGGGTTTTTAAACTTGTCTAATATCCCGCCATCGGGAGAGCCTATTATTCCAAGACGTTATCGGAGCCACTTACCATTATTTAATCATGCTATTGCTATAACCGAAATCGATTGGTGGCGTTCATCCGCTGATAAAAACCTCGATGAGATTCGAGATACTTGGATAGGTGAACAGCGAAGCTTTCTTCAAAGCCGATTACAACTAGGTGCTAAAAATTTAGTTGAGCTTCTTTATAAACGACCACTTTATGCGGCATTGCTATGCTCATCGTTCTCAAAGAAGTGCTTTATTCTAGCGATTGGTCTTGGCGCGATTCTTTTATGCTCTATGTTAGCTCAGCAGATATTCAATTTTTCTACCTTAAATGATGCTAATAACATGCTGATGATGATTGTGCAGTATAGCCTTATGGTAGGCGGTGTTGTCGCATTGTGGAGTGAATTATTTGGTTATGAAAGCACTGCCAGTGGCTACAGCAGTATGGAAGAACTTTACGCTCGAGCTCAATCTTTATTAAAAGGAGATATGACATCAGCAAAAGAATTAATGCTATTAGCCCTAGCGAGAGAGGCTATGTTTGAACATGTTAACTGGTCAAGTTCAGAATCGAATAACGATATTAAAAATCGTAACTAATTAACTAACTAACTAATAAAGAATAAAATAGGATATTAATTCAATGGCCAATAGTTACCAGCGCTATAAAACCCTTACGGATAAAGAGCTAGAAACAGAAGAAGTTAGACGATTAGACTTGGGTATCTATGAGATAGAGTGGGGCTTAGACAATAGCTTTAATTGGGTTTGTAAAGAACAAGATGAAAAGCAAACCATTGCTCGCCACAATGAACGTATCATAGGTACCATGGCGCTAATAAATATAGAGTATAAAGATCATTTTTTGACTGTTGATTTAGAGCATGCTATTCAAATTTCGAGCAACAAAGATGGTCGATTAGTTAAAAGGCTTAATGGTCATACGGGTAAAGTTATTGGTTTAATTGAACTTCCTAATGGTAACTTACTGTCTGTCAGCTTAGATGGAACGATTAAGCATTGGGACATGAGAAGTTATAAATGTATTGCAACCATTGAGGCTGATGTTAGCTGCTTAGATGATGTTGATTTTGCTAATGCGAAAACACTTATTATTAAGAATAAGTTGGACACAAAAATCTGGCGATTAACGGGTAAATTACTCGCTGAATTAACGGGGTTTACTAAAACTGTAGAGTACATCAAGTGGTTTAAATCAGACACTTGGATTGTCAAACCTGAAAATGAAAATCCAAGTCAATGGTCCGCTAAGGGTGAACTGATTCATCAGTATAAATTCTCTTTTTCTCCTCGTACCGATGTACTTGAATTAGATAATCTTCAACTGTTAATTAAAGATACTCATAATATACTTCAGTTGTGGTCTAAAGATGGGGAATTGTTAGAGAAACATGTTAAAGATGTTGGTATTACTGATTACTTCGATAAGTTAGTGACCGCAAGTAAGGAAAGCGAGAATTGGATTGAATCACATGCCAGTACTGATGATTATCCACTAACATGTAATAGTTTTGAATTTGGAGACTTCCACTTAAAAAGTGGTAAAAAAGAGATTGAAAACCAAGAATTGTTGTTCAAAAAAAGTAGCGGTAATCGCATCATTTGGGATTTCTTTTACCGGCCAATAGAAAGAAATATAAAAACGGCATTAAAAGAAAATATTGATTTGGCGCGTCAAGCTGAAGAAGAGTTAACACTACAAAAATCTAAAACCGAAAAAAGCATAGAAAAACATCGTAGTAAGCGAAAATTTGCTAAATTTACAGCTTTATTTTTCTTTTTTCTCGCCATTACTCTCGGCGGAATTGGTGTGGTAGCACTGTTTTTAACTGATAACTTTGACATGCTTGTCAAATCAATCAGTCCAATAGTAGATAAAATGCTTGAGTCCAAGAACACACTTAAACATATCAAGCTACTAGATTTACAAATTATATTTGCTACAGGTACAGGGGCGTTACTGTTCATTTCCTTGCTCTGGTTTATTCGCAATCGACGTCAGAAAAGTAAGCAGTTTAAAAACGTGGGTAACCTTTCGCTTATTGAAGTGATGTTAACAACCTACGGTAATTTGATTGAAACAATTAAGACACACCGCTCTGAGATACTCAATAATTTACCTAGTCATCAAGATAATGAGTTATTTAGCGGTGTTAAAATAAATAAACTTATTGAACAAAAAATCGAAAATGAAATTCAGCAAGCGGCCATGCAAGAGTGTAATATCGATCAGTCAGATATTACTTATCAACGAAGTGATGGTCAAAAAAGTGAGTCGATTGTTCTGCAAGATTGGTCGTATATCCAAGAAAATAGTCATCCTCGACTTAATAAGCAAAATGAACAAGCGGTTCGTTTTGATAGCAATGGGCAATTAGTTTGTGCGGTAAGATCAATACAATATATTTTCTTAACTAAAGAAAAAGTTGATGTTTTCTCCACCTACTATGATTTTATTGCTGATAAATACATTGGCCGTGAGTCAAACTCTTTTTACTACAAAGATGTCAGCAATGTCACACGTAAAGACGTTCATCGTAATCGCTTTGGCCAAGAATTAACGGGAAGTGAAATTACACTTTCAGTCACTAGTGGGGCAAAAATCAGTCTAACACTGATGAATGATGAGAGTATTAGAGAGTTTTCTGAAACCTTAGCTGAAAATGACGCACATAGTATCGAGCAAGACACCGCAGGTGGAATTGCTGCTGTTAAAGAACGACTTGCAGTTGAATCAGAAGAGTTAACCGTATACTACAAAGCAGAAATCGCTCGTGCTAAAGAAGCAAACAAGAGCGAGTTAGTGAAATTGTTAGATATCACTCAGCAAAAATTAATGAGTTATATCGAAGAACAATGTGATATTGCCAAGAACTATGATCCAGGTGACTCAATAGCAAAGTCTCAATCTAAAGATAGTTTAGTTGATTTAGCTTATAAGAATATCCGTACACAAATAGAAAGCCATAAAAGATCTGAAGCCGTCTTAAGTTAATTTATTACAACACATGAAGTTAACCGCATCGGAACATTTTAAAAATTTAAATACGGAAAATTAAAGATGAGAAACATATTTTTAAGTTACAGCACCAAAGATTCAGACGCAGCAACCAAGATTGTAGAAGGCTTAAAAGCAGCAGGTCATAAAGTTTGGTTTGCACCCAATAAAATTTTAGGTGGCGAGAATTATGCTGAAAATATTGAAGAGGGTATCGAGCAGTGCGAGCTTTTTGTATTATTAGCTTCAAAGCATTCTATTGGCAATAAGTTATTAAAGGTCGCAGCTTCAGAAGAAGTTAGTAACGAAATACAACTCGCTAAAAAACATGGCTTAAAACAAATACCTTTAAAGTTAGATGACAGTATAGTTTCAGGGGCTGCAGGTGGAAACAATTATCACTTTATTCGTAAGCAATGGATCGATGTTATTGTCTCATTAGAATCTGGTGACTTTGCTCCAATTGTAGAGCAAATCATAGCAACAGCGGATAACATTGAAACTAAAAGTTTGGATATGCAGTACATAGAAAAAGCGGAAATCGATTTGATTATCGGTGACTTTGAGCAATCTGTTCGAGCATTGGGTGAATACAGCTTTTTAGATAAATATGTTCCGCGAGTAGATTTTATAAGGTTAATTTCAAACTTATTACGTAAAGGTATAAAAAACCTTAATATTAGTGAAGCAGACGACTTCACTTCTGAATTTCAACGATTACGTAATACCCATATGGCATCTTCTGCAGCATATATGCTGGCGATATTGAAACTATATTGTTATCAACCAAAGGGGTTTAAAAATAATATTGAAGACTTCGCTACTTTAAAAAATTCAGTGAAGTCATGCAAACCAATAGATGTTAAATATCGATTTGTCGCAGATAAATTGTTACCAGCAGATAGTCAGTTTGCCGTTGAATGGTTAATATAGTTACTTTCATATCAAAAGATGAGCAACATGAGCCTAATTGTTCTTAAATAACAAATAGGCTCAGTTAATAATAATTTGCAAGGTCACATTACTGCATTACATTTTAGTTTTACTTTAAAATTTTATGTATAGCTTCACATAAATTTACTGCGACATAGGCTTCAAAATTTTCCGCTGGATCAAATGATCGTTCATGGGTGATATTAATAGAGGCTAAATGCTTGATTAATATTTTGAGTTTTTCTTCTTTTGATTCTGCAGATTCATTTAAGGTATCGCTGATAGAAAATAGTTGTTCCCAAAGGTTATTATTCATCGAAAGGTCTCTCACACACTGATGCCGTAAATAAAGTTATCGGCAGAAAAAATTAGCTTTTAAGCTACAAATTGTGGAGGCGACTTTAAATGAAATAGATAAAAACGTCTACTCTTGTATTAATGATATTTATATTAATAATTAAAGGCTTAAGGTTAACTATTATTGCTAGTTTATTGTGCTGATAAGATAGCGATTAATTTTTTTAATCCTTTACCTTTGTTGGTTATTTTCCATGCCATAAATAAGTCTTGCAGTGGGCGCTCTTCTGCTAATTTAATAACTACCAGCTGGCCTGATTCAATATGATGTTGGATGAGGTTTTTGGGTAAGTATCCGATGCCAATCCCTGCAATAATCGCTTCAATTTTTATCGCAATCGAGCTGACAAAGAAATGTTGACTGCCCTGGATAATATTAACTGACCAGGGGATCTCATGTTGGGCTGAGTCATGAACGACGACATTCCTATATTTTGATAAGTGTGCTGATTCAAGCGGCCCTTTAAGAAAGGCTAATTGATGTACTTTGTTAACCACTAAAACATTTTCAGACATTGCAATTTTTATTGCCCTAATACCTTTTTGATTGGGCACAGGTGAAGGAGCGCCAATAACTAAGTCGACCTTATCTTCAATTAATGCCTCCCACGTGCCGTTCATTACTTCTTCTCGCACATCAATTTCAATATTTTGATGGGCGATTAAAAATGCTTCTATGCCTTTAAAAATAGTTTTTATATCAATAATGGAATCGCAAGCAATACGGATCTTGGGTTCCCAGCCATTAGCAATTGTTTGAGTTTGTTCTGAAAGGGTATTAATGGCCGTTAGTACTTTACGGCCCTCTGATAATAAATGCTTGCCTGCTGGCGTTAGCACGGCGCGACGGCCTTGTCGTTGAAAGAGTGTCACGTTTAACTGTTCTTCTAGCTTTTGAACGATATAAGAAAGCGCTGAAGGAACTTTATTCAATTGTTCTGCTGCGGCCGCATAAGTGCCACGCGTTTCAATAGCATCTAATACAAGTAATGCTTCAATACTAATAGGTGGCGTTTTCATGGCTATTATCCAGATATTTAATTGTTCAAATTATTTGAACATAACAAACAAATAATAGGGGTTATTCGATATCAACTCAACCTTTACAATAGCTACATATTAAATTATTAGTCATTAAAGAGTATTAAAATGTCATTTATAAATACCATCAATAGTATCACTAAAACTGAACAATCTTTATCAAGCTTACCGCTACGATTAATTGCCGGGTTAATTTTTACCGCTCATGGTGCGCAAAAGTTATTTGCTTGGTTTGGTGGTTATGGATTAGAGGGAACCGGACAGTGGATGCAATCTATAGGGCTTGAGCCGGGTTTCTTTATGGCATTAATGGCGGGTAGTGCTGAGTTTTTTGGCGGGATATTATTATTGATTGGTTTTCTCACTAGACCTGTCAGTTTTGTCTTGGCTATTACCATGATAGTGGCCATCTTTAGTGTTCATATCAGTAATGGCCTGTTTATGAGTAATAACGGTTATGAGTTTGCTTTATCGTTATTAGCGATAACGCTTGCGCTATTTGTGCAAGGTGGCGGAAAACACTCTATTGATCGTCTCGTATACCGAAAGCTAATTAAAAATACTTAATATGTAAAATAGCTAAATCACCTGCCAGTAAAAGTAATAATGGCTAAATCAATAAATTTAAGGAGTTTGTTATGGGATTAATCGTTAACGGTAAATGGGTCGACCAATGGTATGACACCAATAAAAGTAAAGGGCAGTTTGTTCGTCAAGATAGCCGCTTTAGAAGTCAAATTTCATCAGATGTTAATAGTCAATTTAAACCAGAAGCGGGCCGCTACCATTTATATGTTTCGTTGGCGTGCCCTTGGGCACACAGAACACTAATATTTAGAAAGTTAAAACAACTTGAAACAATTATTTCGGTGAGTGTTGTTGAAGCTAAAATGATGGAAAATGGTTGGACGTTTGGTGATAAGGGAGATCCACTTTATCACTTAGATTATGCCTACCAATTATATTTAAAAGCAGATCCTAGCTATGAAGGACGCGTGACAGTCCCTATTTTATGGGATAAAAAAACTCAGACGATTGTTAATAATGAATCCATTGAAATCAGTAGAATGTTTAATTCAGCATTCAACGAGTTAACAGGTAATGTTGATGATTACTATCCTGTTGAGCAACGAGAAGCCATAGAAACGGTAAATACGCGTATTTATGACACTATTAATAATGGTGTTTATAAAGCAGGTTTTGCGACGACACAAGCGGCTTATAATGACGCATACCACAGCTTATTTGACAGCTTAGATTGGCTAGACGTACTCTTATCAAAACAGCGGTATTTAGTGGCTGACAAAATAACCGAAGCGGATTGGCGCTTGTTCACCACACTGATCCGTTTTGATGCGGTATATCATGGGCACTTTAAGTGTAATCGCCAAAAAATCAGCGAATTTCATCATATTAAGAACTATGTTAATGAACTTTATCAAGTACCTGGCATTAAAGAGACGGTTGACTTGGAATACACTAAGACTCATTACTACGCGAGTCATTTAACGATTAATCCAACAGGTATTGTCCCTTTAGGCGCCGCGGAACACTTTGATGCGCCACATGACCGTAATCGTCAATACTAAGGGTTAATAGGTTAAAGGTTTGACTGGTAAATAAAGCTAGATAAATAAATACTGAGGAAATTTGATGATAAAACATTATCTTTATAAAAGCTTAGGTAGCGCTAACCATGGCTGGCTTAAATCTAAACATCATTTTAGCTTTGCTAATTATTACAATCCAAGCCGGATGGGGTTTGGAAAGTTACGTGTTGTTAATGATGATTGGGTTGAACAGGGCATGGGCTTTCCTTCGCACCCACACCGTAATATGGAAATTATCAGTTTTATTCGTTCAGGTGCGCTCACTCATCAAGACAGTACCGGCAATAAAGGCACAACGAAAGCGGGTGAAGTTCAAGTGATGAGTGCAGGTACAGGTCTTGTGCATTCAGAATATAATCGCACTAAAAATCCATTAACTTTTTATCAAATTTGGATTGAAACTAATAAAATCGATGTGGCACCTCGCTGGGAAAGTAAGAAATTTCCTACCGAGCACCTATCAGCGCTGACATTGTTAGTATCAGGCTACCCAGCAGATAAAAATAAGGCGCTGTTTATTAACCAAGAAACGCGCATATACGGGGGGAAATTAGCGAAAGGAACCGTTATTGAGCATAACATTGACCATCAAGCTTATATATTAGCTTCAGCAGGTATGTTTAAAGTAGAGGATAGCTCAAAAATTATCACCATGAACGCAGGAGATGGCGCTGAAGTCACTCAGTCAACGACAATTTTACTCAGGGCGTTAATTGACTGTGAAGTGATTATTATCGACACGATTAATTAGCTAAATCAAGTAATGTAAACCACGAACGTTCTCTTAAAATCGTATATTCTGAACATTTTAAGCGCTGGCGTTCGTGTCTAGCATTAGCTCTTTTATTATCTAGCAATATTTCATTACTAAAGTAGACCTAATGTATAACGCGTTGCTGCTTGTCCCAACGACTTCCTTGCCAATGAGTAATCGTTCCACAAGCTTGGCAAGTGTCGCAATGCCATTCAATTAGCCCTAAGGTTATTGATTTAGCTTTAATTTCTCCAGTACACGAGAGTTGTTTAGCACGAGTATTACATTTTAAGTTAACGTGAACGAGCGGTTGCTCAATATTTTCAGAAAGGGCTAATACAATTTTACTCAGAAAAACAAAAACTACTTTTGCTTGGTCAGTAAGTTCGAGTACGTTGCCCTCGTCGTCAATAAAATGTCTAAAATCTGCTGCTAACGTCATCGGTTTTTCCATAGAATACTCATGCCGCTAAGATATAGTAGTTAACGCTATTGGTACAACACTTCTCAGTAAATATAACATCAGTAATTAATTTAGGTAGCTTGAATGTTATAAATATTAAGTATAAAATTAGTGCTGTTTTAGATATGTGTATTTTCGTTATATATTCAGGCCCGAGTCTCCATCGGGTTTTTTTGTGCCTTAAAATACATAGACGAAAAGCAATAATGGCAAGACTGCCCCTGCAGTAATTTATTAATAGCCCAAGCTTTGTACAATAAGCAATAAGGCCAATAAAGGAAATTCACCATGAAAAAAATAATCACCACCGCATCTGCGATATTATTGCTACAAGCCTGTACAACATTTGATCCCTACACAGGTGAAAGTAAAACCAGTAAAACAGCTATAGGCGCAACTGCAGGCGCAAGCTTAGCAGCAGTCATTGCCTTTATAGACAATAAAGACAAAGACAGCAGAACACGTAACAAACGTATTTTAGCAGCAGCATCAGGTGGCGCCGCAATCGGCGGCGGTATTGGCTACTATATGGACACTCAAGAAGCTAAATTGCGTAAGCAATTGCGCGATAGTGGCGTGAGTATTGTGCGTGACGGCGACAAAATTAACCTTGTTATGCCAGGCAACATTACTTTTGCTTCGAACAGCTCAAACATTAACAGCAATTTTACTAGCGTATTAGATTCTGTTTCTTTGGTGCTTGAAGAATATAACCAAACCATTATTGTTGTTTCTGGTCACACTGACTCTAGTGGCTCTGCCCAGCATAACCAGAAATTGTCTGAAGACCGAGCTGGCTCAGTTGCTAATTATCTTCGTGGACAAAAAATCCTTAGTGATCGTTTAGAAACTGTTGGCTTTGGCGAAACACAACCGGCAGTAACGAACAAAACAGCTGCAGGTCGCGAGCTTAACCGCCGTGTTGAAATAACTTTGTTACCGATAGAACAGTCATAAAGCGTCAATAAAATAAAGCCATTATCACAGCGTTATATGCATTGATAATGGCTTATTGCTTAAGACGCTTGGCGTTAAAAGGGCGATACCATTAACATGACTTTATTAGTGCTACCCATCAACATTTCAAATCAATATCTACAATCAACATTTCAAATCATCATCTACAATCAATTTCAAC
>NZ_JACGVM010000022.1:0-66917 GCF_014077195.1 Colwellia sp. BRX9-1 | reverse complement strand
TGGTCGAAAGCACTGGTCTTGAAAACCAGCAAGGGTTTATAGCCCTTCTAGAGTTCAAATCTCTATCTCACCGCCAAACAAAGAAAAACCGCTAATCGAAAGATTAGCGGTTTTTTGCTTTTTGATAGTTAGAAATTTTAAATAAGGGTTTATAGCACTAAACCTTGAGTAGAGTTCAAATCTCTATTTCACCGCCAAACAAAGAAAAACCGCTAATCGAAAGATTAGCGGTTTTTTGCTTTTTGATAGTTAGAAATTATAAATAAGGTTTATAGCACTAAACCTTGAGTAGAGTTCAAATCTCTATTTCACCGCCAAACAAAGAAAAACCGCTAATCGAAAGATTAGCGGTTTTTTGCTTTTTGATAGTTAGAAATTTTAAATAAGGGTTTATAGCACTAAACCTTTAGTAGAGTTCAAATCTCTATTTCACCGCCAAACAAAGAAAAACCGCTAATCGAAAGATTAGCGGTTTTTTGCTTTTTGATAGTTAGAAATTATAAATAAGGTTTATAGCACTAAACCTTCGAGTAGAGTTCAAATCTCTTTCTCACCGCCAAACAAAGAAAAACCGCTAATCGAAAGATTAGCGGTTTTTTGCTTTTTGATAGTTAGAAATTTTAAATAAGGGTTTATAGCACTAAACCTTCGAGTAGAGTTAAAATCCACTCTCACCGCCAAATAAAGAAAAACCCATTACGAAAGTAACGGGCTTTTTGCTTTTTTTTCAATATCTTGTAATCTTCTTCAACACCCTAGCGTTAGAAATACAAATCAGCAAAAAGAGCAGTAGGATAAGCTTGTAAATCTGTTAATGATGAAACTAAAACTTCTGGTTCACAAGATGGTAGATCAACTCGTACTAATCTTAAATGTAGTGAACCGGTCGATATTTTATCTTTCCTACATCGACGAAGAGACTTTTCAGCACAAGGAAAATCAACGATATTACTATATTTCCCACTTTCTAAAAACGCTTTAACAACATTAGAGCTTTTAACAATGCGCATGCAAAAATTAACACTTTTTAACCTATGATATTTATAAAACCAAACGGCAGGATAACCTCTGTCATAAACGATTAAGTCGTCTTTTTGGGTTTTATTTAAATGCTTTATAGTGATATTGGGTATAGAAACGCTTCTTTTGTCTTACTACTACTTTATTGTAACGACTACATAGGCGCCAAAAATCTTTTATTAAGTACGTTAACGTACAGAGTAATTATAAATACAACGATAAGGTAACCTTTACTTTGCCTTTACCAATAAGGCTGCTTTTTATTATTGATATTGGTTCAGCCAATATATAGGAGTTACCCATGTATGGATTCAGTGTGCAATTACAAATACCTTTCGATATCGCGTTTAGTACTGTTATTTACACACTAAATATGAATGGGAGATAAACATGTTATTTCGCCAATTTTTTGATTCTGAATCCAGCACTTATAGCTATCTGTTGGCTAGCGATAGTGGCCACGAAGCGTTACTAATCGACCCGGTAATAGATAAGGTGGATATGTACCTGAAACTAGTCGAACAACTCGATGTTCGATTAGTGCGAGCCATCGATACTCATACCCATGCGGATCACATCACCGGTCTTGGAAAGTTGCGAGAAAAGACCGGTTGCATCACGGTAATGGGCGAACAGACAGAAGCCGACTGTATGTCTGAAACCATTCGGGAGGGCGAGCACATCCGGTTGGATGGTATTGATCTAGAAGCGTTGTACACACCTGGCCATACCGATGAGTCTTATAGCTTTTTGCTTCACAGCGAGCGTCCAGCAATATTCACCGGCGACGTGCTGCTGATTCGTAGCAGTGGCCGAACCGACTTTCAAGGTGGTGACGCTGGTCAAAGCTATGATTCTATTACTAAAAAAATATTTACGTTACCGGATTCAACGCTGGTATACCCGGCGCACGATTATAAGGGCTGGACCCGCAGCAGCGTTGCTGAGGAAAAGGCTCATAACCCGCGATTAGCCGGCAAGAGCCGTGCGGAATATATCGACATTATGAACAACCTGGATCTGCCTGATCCTAAGATGATGGATGTGGCCGTTCCGGCGAACCTTGGCTGCGGTTTAGCTGCAGATGCATAGCGAACTAACAGTTTGAACATTCATTCACACTACAATCAGGAGAAATTTTTATGCTTACGTTTTTAACTGCACAACAAATGATCGATGAAGCCAAAAAAGTGGTTGACACCGTCGACCTTGAAAAGGTGAGGGCTCTGCGTGGCAGCGGTGCGCTAGTGCTCGATGTTCGTGAACCCAATGAGTGGCAGGAAGGCCATCTGGAAGGTGCCGTCGCTATACCTCGTGGTGTATTGGAAATGAAAATTTCCGACGAAGAAAGCGATCACCAACGGCCTATAGTCACCTATTGTGCCAGCGGTGGACGTGCCGCGCTAGCCGCAGCAACGTTACGACAAATGGGCTACATTGCAGCTCTTGCATCGGAAGCAGGCTTTGACGATTTGCAGGCTACCGGACTACCTTGTAATAAGCCGGACTAAATTTCCACACAAACATAGGCATGTGCCTGTGCGATAGCAACTCGGAGCACGCAGACGGGTCCCGCTTGCGTGGTCTCACGAAATGTCAACTGGAGAGAACAGAAATATGATGAACGATATGGGTATGGGATTGGCTATTGATCGGCTGGAAGACGATCCAAAGCCAGGTAACCATTGTCATCATCACTCACGAATAAGCCCTCGTGTTCAATAAAACCAGTCGCACGCTGGCTAATGCGATGAGTAAGAGTATTCAGTTCACTTTTTTCGTAAAAATTCAGTCGAGTTTAAAAAGACTTAGATTAAATTTATTTCTCCAAGGCAACTAGTTAATCTTTTGGATATCTGGCAGTTATTGGTAAAGCCGAACCGCCAGATCCCGTGATACGACGTTATGTCAGCATCATTGAATGAAACCAGGGATCAACTGTGAACCTTCTCCCATTGCTTGACCTGATCTTCGCCCCCAAAATCTATTCAACGGTAACCACTGAATTCATTTCCCGTCGAACTTTTCTTGTTCGCTCATAGATAACTTTTCGCATTCTGTTCATGGCGCCCAAAGGCTTATGCTCGGATAAACTGTTCCAAGGATTGAAAGCTAGGTTCTCGCAAAATGTATTTTGTGCATCTGTATCGAAGGTCTGTTTAGGAAAGTGGATACGCGCTACAACAGTAAAAGGTGCCTGCACTTCTTGCCATTCGATCATGGAATTTTCGACACTCATTTCGTCGTTTTCTCGAAGTTGAACCAGAAACTCCATGCAGCTTGCATTTTGGTCAAGGCTCGTCTTCATCGCCTCGCGAAGATAATCTGCACCGGCTTCCTCGGGAGCTTCATTTGTCGTGGCTGTACATGGGCGAACTGAGTATTTCACGGCTTTCCGCTGCTGTCCCATCCCAAGCTGGTAGGGAACTTCAGACCAATACCGTGTATGTAAAGGGTTGGCAATTTTTTTGCTAGTCAACTCGAGGCCAATAAGTGAACCTTGAAGTCCCAAATTAAAGGGTATTGCCAATTTATCCCAAAATCCGTCAGACGATAAATTTCGATGTACGGCCACATAGGTTTCAGGTTCTTTAACCGGAAAGACAGGGTGATTAATTAAGATAAAATCCTGCACTGTGCTTTTATCTGCTATGTGCCAGCCAGCCTCGGCTGGAGAAGAAAGCAGCTTTATTGCCATCCCCCTTGCGTCCCCTTTAATGTCCGGGCGATCAGGATCAGGATTTCCATTAGAAAAACGCACCCACGCGGAATAGGATTTACCTGCTTGGAATACACCTTGGCTTAATGATTTAGGTAAATCGTCTAGCACGTCAAACTCTGCGTTTAAACAGCCATGAGCTTTGGGGTGAACATCACGCCTGGCTTCTCCATTGGTATATCGATGGCGGATAATACCTTCAATGAGGTCAGCTGTTTCGTCGGCTAAAAGTGCCTCATGTGGATATAGTTTTTCCCCTAAAGCGGCATCTGCCTCGGGATAGATATTTTCAATAGTCGCAATTTCTTCAACGGAACGGTTCTGAGACTGATTTGCTGGTGAACTGCAACCAGCCAGTATGAGAAGAAATGATAGGAGTGGCGTCAACAGTTTCATATGAATGTTCCTTTAATAGCTTAACGAATAGGCAGGTAAAACGTGAATACTGAAAATTGAACAAAACGGATAGAAAGCACATTTTATTGTCAATCCTAGTCAATAATATTTAATCGGATTCCTCCTAGCACTTCTACTATACACCGTTTTATTCTACCTATACACACGCACTTATACGAGGTTAAAAATGAATAATAAAAAACAGAATCAGCGGCGCACTTAGTGATCGATGGGGTAATATTAAAGAGCGGTTTTGAGGCGCTTGTTTTAAATTCTAAATTATGTGAAAACAGTTGAGTAATAAATGAAAAATCGCCGATTTCCACCCCCTCAAGGATATAAAAGAGATGTAAATATGAGGAAATATGTATCGTTACTTTATAAAACGACATTTTATTTTACCTATAAACCACATCAGCTACGTCTGGTCCCGCTTGATTACTACAAGACCAATAACGTTGCACTCCTATGACTGCAAATATTTAACAAAGCTATTCCGTTTAGTAGTCACTTTGCATAACTATTTCTGTTTGGGAATATTCTTGATTAACTTAATGATAACGCGATTATCATTAAGTTTGGCTAAGTCGAGCAAATAGCTTTTTTCAAGTTCTTGCACCGGTATTTTTGATAATAATTCTTTTATCAACTCCTCTTAACCATTTACTATGGCAGTTTTCAAGATTACAAAATTCGCTATACTGTGTTCATTTTGAACAGTCATGTTAGAACCCGTTAGTTACGCCTTGTTAATTTTTCGTTTTAAAGTTATCGCTTACGATTAGCAATATAAATTTATCTGCTTTAATGCTGCGGTTTGGATCAGCTAGGGCTTAAACTGAAGCAATAACAAACAAGTCCATAAAGCGGTTTACTGCTTTGGACTCAAGCGCGGCTTGATCTTTACACAGCGTGAAAATAGTTTTGCATTGATGGTTCGGAAACCGCGTCGCTAAGTTCGCTTTGAACTTTTGCTCCAATAGCGGGATCCCTTCTTGGCGCCGGCGACGATGTCCCACAGGGTATTCCACTAGCACTTCTTCTGTGCTGCTGCCATCGTTGAAAAAAATTTGAATGGCGTTAGCGATAGCGCGTTTATCTGCTTCTAAATACTCTGCGGTAAAGCGTTTATCTTCGACAACCTCCATTTTATCGCGCAGTTCATCAATGATGGGATGTGCCTTGTGAAAGTCGTCTTCGTAATGTTCGGCGGTTAGCCCTCCAAACGCCAGCGGCACCGCAACCATATACTGCAAACAGTGGTCACGATCTGCAGCATTAGCAAGTGCACCTGTTTTAGAAATAATGCGAATGGCCGATTCGTGGGTTCGAATGACGATTTTCTTAATATCCGCTAAGCGATTTCTCACCTCAGGATGCAGGATAACCGAAGCTTCCGCGGCAGTTTGCGCATGGAACTCTGCGGGGAAAGAAATCTTAAACAAAATGTTTTCCATCACGTAAGAACCATACTCTTGAGAAAACGAAAACTGACGTTCAGCCTCTGGTTTAAGTGCTTGGTCTTTATTCGTCTTCGAAAAAGAGACGTCGTAAAAGCCCCACTGCGGAGCGGTTAATACGCTTGGAATACCCATTTCACCGCGCATCGACATGTCGGCCAAACGCACAGCTCTTGAGGTCGCGTCGCCCGCGGCCCAAGATTTACGAGAACCCGCATTGGGTGCGTGACGATAGGTGCGCAGCGCAGAGCCATCGACCCAAGCTTGCGAGACCGCCGCCATGATTTGTTCTCTATTGCCGCCCATCATTTTTGTGATAACTGCCGTTGAGGCGACTCGAACTAACAATACATGGCACAAACCAACGCGATTAAAAGAATTTTCTAGCGCTATTACACCTTGAATTTCATGCGCCATGATCATGGCTTCAAGCACTTCTCGCATGGTAAAAGGCTGTTCGCCCTTCGATAGTCTGACCTGAGATAAATGATCAGCCACTGCCAAAATACCGCCTAAATTATCCGATGGATGTCCCCATTCAGCGGCCAGCCAAGTGTCGTTATAATCGAGCCAGCGGATAATACAACCTATGTCCCAAGCGGCTTTAATCGGGTCGAGCGACAACGATGTTCCTGGCACTCGCGCGCCGTTAGGCACAAGGGTGCCTTGTACGATAGGACCAAGGTGTTTTGTACATTCAGGAAAGCGCAGCGCTAGCAATCCGCAACCGAGGGTGTCCATTAAACAGTTGCGCGCGGTATCGAGCGCTTCTTCGCTAGTGACTTCAAAATTCATGACATAATCTGCGATATCTTGGATGACATGATCGTAATCGGGACGGTTGTTAATATCTGTATTACTATTCATTTCTTATCCTTATTCGTTTGATTTTTTAAGATGAGATGATAATTCGATACTTTTATCCTGGCGGATTTAATATGTATCGTCACTTTATAAAAAATGACGTTTTTCTTTTACCTATACTCTAAAGTCATTAAGGTGAAAAGTCGGTTTTGAAAAAACCATTTGGCCTACTGTTTGCGTGTGTGTCAAATGAGCGTGAGCCGCAGTTATTGAGCCGCGAGTAATACTCTTATAGTGTTCTGCCTATTTGCAAAGTCTCAGGCTTATTTGTAAATAAGCCTGACGGTATTATTGAAATAATACCTTGAATTAAAACCAGAATCTTAAACCTGCGATAAGGCTGGTGTCGGATTTCTTACCGCCTTCGGCGATTAGGTAGTCGGCTGTTTTACCAAAGGCTTGATTAAACTTAAGCCCGATGTAGGGCGCAAATTTTCTAGAAAATTCATAGCGTAAACGCAACCCTAGTTCAGCAGATGATAATCCAGATCCAATTCCCATAGATGCATCATCGGAAGAATAGGCACTGAGTTTTAGGCTGGGCGTTAATATCAGTTTTTGAGTAAATAAAGCCTCGTATTCCGTTTCGAATCTAAAACCAATATTTTTGTCGTTGAACACCACTGCTGCATTAGTTTCAAAGAAATAAGGGGCAAGGCCTTGTAAACCGATTACGGCCCAGTTTTGGTTTTTTTCAGGAGTCGTGTCATAACCAACCCCCATTTGAAGATCCCAATATTTTTCAATGGGATGGCTGTAGAGTAGCTGGTTCTCAGATTCGGTTTGTCCATGAAGTGTTTCCCCTTCGGATTTAAGGTAGAGTTTGTGCCAATCCTTACCTATCCAAGACGTGACACCCCAAGAAGTAGGGTTGCCAGTTTGGTCGCTAATTTCAAGCGTATCCATTAGAAAGTACGTTAATAAAGGGTCTCTTTCTCCACCTGCATGCACTTGTGATGTCATTAGTATGGACGAGATAAATATGGTGCGTAATATTACTTTGAATAAATT
This sequence comes from Colwellia sp. BRX9-1, assembly GCF_014077195.1. Taxonomy (NCBI): domain Bacteria; kingdom Pseudomonadati; phylum Pseudomonadota; class Gammaproteobacteria; order Alteromonadales; family Colwelliaceae; genus Colwellia; species Colwellia sp. BRX9-1. The sequence continues at coordinate 59,447 of NZ_JACGVM010000022.1, read as the reverse complement.
TTTCATTATATTTCTCCTAGAATACTGAATTTGACTATCGGATTTGTACACGTCTAAACATACCCATCATGTGATAGAGCATGTGGCAGTGGTATGCCCAATCACCACGAGCGTTCATAGTCACTCGATAACTGATTTTGGAACCTGGTTGTACAACGATTGTATGTTTTCTAGGAATATGATTTTCATCTCCCGTTTCTAAATCACTCCATACACCGTGTAAGTGCATAGGGTGATTCATCATGGTGTCATTAATAAACGTAACGCGAATGCGCTCACCGAAGTTAAACTTTAATGGTTGTGCTTCACCATAGGGGATGCCGTTAATTGACCACATATAACGCTCCATATTGCCCGTTAAGTGCAATAGCAGTTGTTTAGTGGGTTTAGGTTCATGGCGTGTCGGATAAAGGTTTTTTAAATCGGCATAGGTTAAGACCTTGCGGCCATTATTTCGTAAGCCAACGCCTGGATCATCTAGCCGATATTTTGCGCCAGTGGCACGCATCGCGATTTGTGGGCCTTCTTTTTCAGGCACATCAATGAGAGGTAGTTTTGGATTCATATCCATTGGAATTTGCTCGTCATCTAAATTAACATTCATGTTAGACATAGTCTGTGCATTTTTTGAATAGTAAGCATTGCTGACATCCTGGCCCATTTGCATGCCACCAGACATGTCATTATCGCTCTGATCCTTACCATTCATTTGCATGCCACCAGACATGTCATTATCGTTCTGATTCTTACCATTCATTTGCATGCCAGTAAGCATATCCTGACCACTCTGATCCATGCCGTCCATTTCCATACCCATGTCTGTCATGCTTAAAATAGGTAATGGATCCATTGCTGGGACAGACGCCAATTTTGAAGCATTAGAGGTGATGGAGCCTATCGCATAACCGGAACGGTCAATGGCTTGAGCAAAAATCGCATAAGCTTGTTTATCTGTATCAGGTTCCACAATGACATCATAGGTTTCTGCTACACCAATGCGGAATTCATCAACCTCTACCGGTTGGATTAAGTTTCCATCAGCAGCCACAACGGTCATTTTTAAACCAGGGATCTGTACATCAAAGAACGTCATAGAAGAGCTATTAATAAAACGCAATCTTACTTTCTTGCCAGATTCCACCACGGTACGCCAATGTGCATTAGGGGAGAGCCCATTCATTAAATAGGTGTAGGTTGCGCCAGTTACATCTGACAAGTCTCGATCGGACATTTTCATGTTGTTCCACATTGAACGATCTTTCCAGGCTTGAGAAAATCCTTTTTGTTTTAATTCACTCCAAAAATCGCCGACCGTTCTTTGGTGGAAATTATAGTAATCACCCATCTTTTTAAGGTTTGCATAAATGGTTTCAGGAGGGGTATCTGACCAGTCAGAGAGTTGAATCACATAGTCATGGTCGGAGTGAATAGGTTCTTGTTTTTTTGGTAAAATAACAATTGCACCGATGACACCTGTTTGCTCTTGATATGCGGAGTGACTGTGATACCAATAGGTACCATTTTGTTTTACGGTGAATTGATAGACATAAGTTTCACCGGGCTTAATGCCGTCATAACTTAAGCCAGGTACACCATCCATATTCGTTGGCAAAATAATCCCATGCCAATGAATAGAGGAATCTACCATTAATTTGTTAGTCACGCGGAGTGTGATTTCATCACCTTCATGCCAAACAAGTGTTGGTGCAGGTAAAGAGCCGTTAACCAATGTTGCTAAAGCGGGAGTGCCGGTAATATTAACGGTCGTTTCGGAAATAGTTAAATCAAACTCAGTTCCCGTTAACATGGGTTGTTTTGGATTGAACTTAGTCGAGCCTTGCGAGATAAACTCATTGCTGGCAAAGGTTGATGGAATGTTTGATGCAACGGCAGCCGCTACTGAAGTTAATGCTAAACCGCGGACAAATTGACGTCGATTAATTATCGAGTGTGTGTTTTTAGTTGAAGAGGTCATCATTAACTCCTTAAAAATAATAAATAAAAGGCTTTGTTTGAAGGTGAAAATGGTCGTTCATCATAAAATTTATAGATGGATCCAGATTAAGCTAATATTCACCCTCGTTCGGTGCGACACCGAACAGATTGAATAGGATATTTGATGCAAACTGAGAAATGTTGACTCTATTAATAAAGCAATTATTTATTGTTTTCAACCTTTAATCTGGAGCAAATACATCATGTTACATACAATTAATGATTTAAAAAATATCGCCATTCAGGCCTCTGATGGCGATATTGGATTGACCAAAGATCTTTATTTTGATGATAAGCATTGGGTGATCCGATATTTGGTGGTGGAAACGGGGTCTTGGTTATCAAGCAAAAAAATATTGCTTTCACCCATATCAATCAAAGAGTTTAATCAGAAAGATAAAACGCTTACTGTCACAATCTCAAGAGAACAGGTAAAAAACAGCCCTGATATAGAAAGCGAAAAACCGGTCTCTAGGCAGCATGAGGTCGATCATATGGAATATTATGGTTACGAACATTACTGGGGTAACACAGGTATTTGGGGAAGTGAATCTAGTCCTAACATGATGGCACTTGGTTATTATAGTGTCGCGCCAAAGCCAGATAACTTAGATAACCCAGAGATATCCGCAGACATCAAGGCTGCACTATCACGGGATAATGATCATCATCTACGCAGCAGTCATGCCGTAGTGGGTTATCACCTTGATGCAATAGACGGTGAATTGGGTCACTTGCAAGGTATGTTGATAGATATCGACACTTGGGCTATTCGTTATTTGATTATTAACACCAGTAATTGGTGGTTGGGTCATCTGGTTTTAATTGCGCCTAAATGGATTAAAGAGGTGAGTTGGCCTACCTCTAAAATTTATGTTGATATGACGCAGCAGCAAGTGAAAGATGCACCAACGTTCGATCCCTCAGTGCCTTTTAGTTTTGAAGATGAGAAAAATTTGCAAACTCATTATAGTCGCAATGATAAATAACATTATTACCTCTCTATGATGGATTTCTGCTTTCTTACTTTCTAGCATTTGAAAAATCATATTCTTAGGCCAAAAATGGATAACTGAGACATATGTACTTATTTCGAGCAATAAATCCATCCAAAAATTTTGTTCATAATCTAAAAGTTGATAAGGGGTTATAAGCCCCCAAACACTGAGAGCAAGAAAAATCTGTTGCCTTAGCATATTCTGAGAAGTTTTGAGTAATAGACGACAGTTCGCCGACTTGGATATAAAAGAGATGTCAGTATGGAAAACATGAGGCAACATGTATTTTCATTTTATGAAAAATGACGTTTTATTTTACCTATATTCGACACTAGATAAGCTAATACACTGGCTGAATCTACATTAAAGGATAATGATAAAAAATAACGGGAATAATATTAATGGATCTCTCTGTATTAGATAAATTCTGGCAGTTAATTGACGAAAAATTACAAGGCTGGCTGGAAGCTGGCATTAAACACTTACCCAATTTTATAGTCGCCATTCTCTTAGTCATATTTTTTGGCTTACTGGCTAAATATGTTGGCAGAGCCGTTCGAAAAGTGCTTCATAAAACCCTAGAATCTGAACAAATTGCTGATCTACTTACGTCTATTATGAAGATGCTTGTGCTGTTCACAGGGCTATTTATCGCCCTAGAATTTTTGGGGTTAACCGGCACAGTAACATCACTCTTAGCTGGCGCTGGTATCATTGGCTTAGCACTTGGTTTTGCTTTTCAAGATATGGCAGAGAATCTTATTGCCGGTATTGCGATGGGTATTCGTAAGCCATTTCAAATTGGCGATGTGGTTGAAGCAGAAAATGTGCTTGGCATAGTAAAAACAATTAATTTACGTAACACATTAGTAGAAACGTTTTTTGGCCAGATAGAAGTTATTCCAAATAAAATCTTGTTTCGAAACGTACTAACAAATTATACGACCACAGGCAGCAGGCGAATCGAAGTACCGGTTGGTATTTCTTACGCAGACGACCCAGAAAAGGCAGCTGGAGTTATTGAAGAAGCGATAAATGTCTGTGATTTTGTTATAAAAAAAGAAGAAACTGCCGTGTTTGCCAAGGAGTTTGCAGACAGCAGTATAAATTTAGTTGTCTGGTTCTGGATTGACTATCCAGGCGACACTGGCTTTATGAAAGCTCGCCATACGGCGGTTGTAGAAATCAATAAAGCGCTGGCAAAAGCTGATATCTTAATTCCATTTCCTATCAGAACATTGGATTTTGGCGCCAAAGGTGGTGAAAAGCTCAATACCATGTTGTCGAAAAAAAATTCAGAAGATAAATCAGCAGACTCAAAAAAGTCATCATCGTCTGAAAATGAAAAGTAACCTCTGGGATCAGAGCAAACTTTCATTAACTAAACGTCCGCTTTGTCGCATCTGACTAATTTATTTACACTGCCCAAATCATTTATAAGGCTGGCTGAACGCTCATTGAACTTTGTAAAAACAGTTGGCCATTGGCTTTCTGCTTGTAGTACACGTTTGCTGCAGAAGGCTTGTAGGTAGGTAACACTGAGATAGCCGACGTTCAGGTTTTTCTCTGAGATTTAAATATAAGCGCATACCAAAGTACGTTGAGCGAGATTTTGATGATTTTTTGTGCTGTGGTCGTCTCGAGTATGATTTTAAGCGTGTGATATGCGGTGACTGCTTTCATTAGAAACTGGTTGCCTTTCTTTGTTCACTGATCCCGCATTCTTATCACAAAGAGTGAAGTCAACGTGCCTGTCTAGCGCTTTTTTTCGATTTACTGGATAAAATTGATACCTAACACTATCAAATCCTAACCTTCTCATCCATTAACCTGCTTCAAAAGTTGATCCAATGACCCTGAACCCAACAAAATCAGATCATGTTAAATAGATCAGGTATGTGGTTTATTCTTTTGTACTTTTTTCTTTGGGTCATTTATTCGCCACTAACATGGGCTCGTTGATGTTTGCTCGCGGTAGTGTTGGTAAGCGAACAGACAACTCACTCCAACGGACTGATAATACACTTGAGCTAACGCCAACGGCGTTTGCCTATCAGACCCGGAAGGAGCAACCATGTCGACAATCACCACCATTAATCTTGCGACCGAAAAAGAAACCCATACCTACGACATAATTACCGAAATACAAGCGACGGATCGGCTTGCTAATGAAAAAGCTATTGACTGGTCGGTGGGATCTTTTCAAAGGACGAGAAACGTCCACACGGTGGCTTTGGAATAAAAAAAATTGGTCAACGTAAAGTCGATTTTCCTGCCATGACCTGGCTTTAACTGCCTAATTTCGAACATTTAATTTAACATTAAGGATTTTTCTATGAGTATGAACATTCTTGTCGCCGGTGCCACCGGAAAAACGGGCCAGCTTCTGGCCCAGTACCTGATAGAACAGGGCCATAAACCAACAGCGCTGGTTCGCGAAAGTTCGGATACCAGTTCGTTGCCCTTGGGGGTAGATGTTCGCCATAGTGATCTTACAGAACTGAAAACCGGCCTGTGCGACGGCATGGACGCGGTGATCTTTGCTGCAGGCTCCGGCGGAACCACCGGTCCTGAAATGACCAAAAAAGTGGATCGGGACGGCGCCAAACGACTGATTGATCTGGCGCTGGAATCAGGCGTGAAACGTTTCGTGATGCTCAGTTCGATCGGCGCCGATCTGCCCAACCCAACCGGCGACCTGGCCCCTTACCTGAATGCCAAGCACGAAGCGGACGAATACCTTAAGGCTTCCGGAGTGACCTACTCGATCCTGCGCCCCGTAGCACTAACCAACAAGGGTCGCGGCACTGATGTGATCCTGGGCGAGGACGTCGATAAATCAGCAAAGGCGTCCCGATCGGATGTAGCCCATGTTCTGGTGGAGGCCGCCACTACAGGCTGTTACGACGGTATGGCGCAGAATATGCGGTCCGCCTGACTGTCACGGCGTAATACAGGCTTGGAACCTATAACTTGTAATATTTAATAATTCATTTCAACAGGAGAAAACCAATGTCAGAAATCAATGGCAAAGTCGTCATCATTACCGGTGCCAGCAGTGGTCTCGGTAAAGCCACAGCGCAACGCTTGGCAAAAGGTGGCGCCAAGCTGGTGCTTGCTGCCCGTCGCGAGGAACGCCTTGTGGAGTTGCGTGATACGATCAAGGAGCAGGGTGGTGACGCTATTTATCAGGTTACCGACGTCACTGAACGCGCTCAGGTTGAGTCGCTGGCCAAGGCAGCGAAGGAAGCGTATGGCCGCATCGACGTGCTGGTCAACAACGCTGGCCTGATGCCGCTGTCGCCCCTCGATGAGCTCAAGGTCGACGAGTGGGAGAAGATGGTTGATGTCAATATCAAAGGCGTGCTCTATGGCATTGCCGCTGTGCTGCCGACCATGCGCGAGCAGCATGTCGGCCACATCATCAATCTGTCGTCGGTAGCTGGGCATAAGGTCTTTCCCGCGTCCGCCGTTTATTCCGCAACCAAGTTTGCCGTTAAGGCGTTATCAGAAGGCATTCGTCAGGAAGGCGAAGGGGAAATCCGCTCCACCAATATTTCGCCTGGGGCTGTGGCGACCGAACTGACCAGTAAAATCAGCGACCCCGATACTGCTAAGGGTGTTGATGAAATGTACGAGATGGCAATTGACTCTGATGCGATTGCACGTGCAATTGCTTATGCAATCGAGCAGCCGGCAGATGTTGATGTCAACGAGATTATCATCCGTCCCACCAGACAGCCGCTCTAACCAGGCAGCCACTCTATTGGACAGGAGCAATAGAGTGGCATGGTAAAAGTTCTGAATTACAGCGTCTTAGGGTCTGCTGTTAAAACACTTATATTGGAAGCCAACACTGGAGAATGATTTTTTAGCGTGGGCTCGAACGGATTTACGGATGCTAAGGAAGTAATGGAAGAGCGGAAGGATCCGCTGCCTTAGTGTATATGTTCTCATTTCTCAGTAAATCGTTTTTTACTCTGAGGTGAAGCAAACGATGAGTATCAACTGTCTATCCCTGATGCCGACCTAATCCATGAGTTCGGTCAAAATTGCCTGCAACGCGATTCAACTCTTTTAGCGCAATGTGCTGAATAAACCCTGTAGAAACTTGCATTCCAAAAGTCATCCCCCTATGGTGGGTATTAAAAGTAAGCTAATGTTTTAATTAACCAACAAAAAGGGAGTGCGACGAATGGAAAACAACAACGACCAAAGCATAACTAACTTTGCCGCCATAAAAACTACCATTGCCAATAACGAAGAACAACGGCTCAAAGAATTACTGGCAGGCCAAGTAATGCAAGAACTTGAAAAAAGCTACCTCATTGACCTAGCCAAATTAGGAAATAATCACGCGATTTTGAAGATATTAGAAGACATCCCTGTGGAAAATCAAGAATAGAAATAAGCTGAGTTTCAACCTTATAAAAGTTTTGAAAAATAATATGAATTTGATGAGCAACAATTTGATTAGAATTTTCAAGCATTATTATCATACTGCGAGCTGCCTCAAAACTTGCATTGCTACTAACGCGTGAGTTCAAGGGCATTTGAGAGGAAACCTGTTTTTTCGACAGAAAACATGGATTGCAGGTCAAATGTCTGGTGCAACAATTTGTTAAGCACAGTAAATTATCAATGGTCCTGCCTGATTGAAACAATGCCTAGGTATTCACGGAAAGGTCGCTCAATAAGTCAATTTAATTGTTAGATCAAGGTTTTCCCCATCGTACGTAAATCTAGCGGTTTCAAACGAAGGTGCGCTCATCGAGGCCTTTGCACCACTTGAAAAACCGTAGGCTTCTGTCGGCACCCCTAGCAAGTTTGTGCCAAGCTTACCATCCATATTTTTATCATGAATGACAACCAAGGCATACGTTCCCGGAGGGATATCTAAAAAGTTGCAACGCGCCTGCGTATCTCGAATTTTCATCATCATTATATTGGTTGCAGAGTGCAAAAATTCAGTAGGGAAACCTACTGAAGATTCGAAAAGCGCACAAGCTACAACTCCAGTGTTATTTTTAATGTTCGGAATTTTTACTTGAATTCCGGAGCACGATGATTGGGCAAAAACGATGGCGGGAAGATGCGCAAACACCAGCACGGCCCAACATGCTAAACACCGGCCTCTTTTAGATAAACGCGTCACAGGATGCCTGAAAGTCTTGGCCAACGTAGACCTCCGATTAGTTGATTCACTCATTAGTTCCCTCATAGCTCCGCTCTCTCTGGCTTGGTAGGATCCGCGATTATACGCCTAACGTCTTGATAACCTGCGACGGGTTGCAAGCAATAAGGCTGATTACTGCCGCAACCTTGGTAAAACCAATGAACTTCAATTTTTCTCATTGGTCGTGGTCAGCGTTTATTAAATTGTTCAGCAATTTTTGCCGTTTGAGTCCAATATTATCCATTTTGCCTCAAAATCAACAATGCGGCCTAGGAGCATCAATTACTACATGGTACGTGAACCAGCATAGCATTAAATATTAGTTACCCAGCCTGTTCATGCCCCAGGCTCAATAACATTCCCCTTGGATTAATTTTTTAGGTTGATAGAAAATATTGAGGTCGTTACCGATAACAAGGCCTTTTTTGTATCATTGCACTATTTTTATATCATTTGTTCTCACACAGGTATTGTTGAAGTCGTCAAAATTATCGCATGTGGTTCGAACAAACCAGTTCTGCCGCGGGTCGAAAGAACACTTTGTTTGGTAATGACAGGTGCTGTCAAACTTTTCCCAGTACTGACATTCTTCAACGCATTGTAGATTTTTGTATATATAAGTCTTTTTTTCAAACAGGCACTTTTTATTAAAATCGTCCCAGTGTTGGCATTCTTTGAGAGCCTGCGGGACATGCTCTGTTAACGCTATGCCGCAGGTGACAGTGAGGTTTCCCTGGCGATATGTTTCTCCTGTATCGAGAATTACCTCTTTTGCGAAGACACTACCAGCTAAAAATGTCACCCATCCAATGAAAGCTATTAAAAAAATTTTGTTCATGATCTGATTCCTTATTAACTTAATTTTTCTATAATCTAATTGCACAATGCAAAGATATTAGATTTTATTCATCATCTCCTTTCATTATGGCCACAATGACCATGCTATTGGTTTGAATCTGGAGATGGCGACTTCAGCGCATTGTTGATTGAGTCATCCGTGACACCCACAGTCGAGATAAGACTGTGATGAGGTTTTGGGAGAACTGGACTTGTGCCAGTACTGTTGTTGATTGGTTGAGAACTGATTACGCTGCAACCATTTAGGATTAGAAAGGTCAGATAAAAAGAGGTAGTTCGAATTAACTGAAACGTTTTCATCAGTGTTCTCCAAAATGGGTCTTAAGGGTCTTACTATGTGTAATTTATTCGACTCGACTCAGTTGATTTTAGTCTTCTAATGTTTTGAATGGTAAAACAATACGCACAATTAATCTGGAAGTCTGTACTCTAGCGAACACATAAATTGGAAAATTCTGGGGTGTTCTATATGTATTATCTTACACCGTGTGTTTTGTTTGAGTGTAACGTCGTTTAGGGTTTCCTATGGTTTTTCCATTTATAATCAATGGTTTCAGAATATTTTAAATAACGATTTTGGTTTAGTAGCTGGTAAATAGTTTTAGGTTAGAATTTCAACGGCAGGTATGGTGACTTGATGTCTCCTGCAAGCTCATTGCCGTCAGTCAAGTTTAATTAATCGTATGATTATTTTTCGCTCAGTTCGAATGCTCTTACGACCGTTTTAGGTCGTTAGTTGCCTTTTCTAGAATAGAGTCAATAATATGCTCATTCCATTTAATTCCAAGTAAAATGATAAATATTAACATACAAGGATAGTGGTTATTTCTAAATTAGTGTTGTTGCCCGGTATGGATGGTACTGGAGAATTATTTGAAGAGTTTTTGTCTAACTTTGACGGAGACTATATTGTAATCCCATTACCTCAATCGGGTTCTCAAGACCATGTGTTTTTAGCTAATATAATAAAAGAGCAATTACCAACTGAAGATTATATTTTGTTAGCTGAATCGTTTGCTGGCGGTATTATTCCTGAGCTACTTAGGCAAAATAATCCACATTTGAAAGGCGTGATTTTCATTGCCAGTTTCCTTAGTTCTCCTAACCAATTCTTATTGTCGATAGCTAAACTTTTACCTATTAAATCTTTAGCTTCAGCACCTTTATCAACGATTTTTCATAAGTTTTTACTCCTCGGTCAAGGGGCATCAAAAGAGCTTTTATCAAAATTTATTACGGTTACTAAATCTATACCTGATCTCGTATTAAAAAATAGATTAGAAGTTATGAGCCAGCAACGACTACCAATAACAACATCGGATATACCTTCAATTTATATTCGAGCACTTTCAGACAGGCTTATAGCATCACAGAAGGGTCGTGAGTTCACCAAAGTCTTCAGCAATATTAAGTATATAGAAATTGAAGGACCTCATTTCATACTTCAAGCACAGCCAAAAGAGTCTGCGCGGTTGGTTACTGAGGCGATATCCTTGATCCTTAAAGACTGTAGGTATTCATAATGCCATTTACTCCAATGCACATGGGGCCAGGGATTTTTATTAAAGCCATATTACAAAGTAGCTTTAGCTTGATGGTTTTTGGCTGGACTCAAATCGTAATGGATATCCAACCACTAATTGTGTTGATAACGGGAGAGGGGCATCTTCATGGTTTTACCCATACCTATGTTGGTGCAGTGCTAATTGCTATTTTTGCTGCTCTAACAGGTAAATACTTATCCGAACTTGGTTTAAAGCTGATAAGTATTTCTAAAAGGGAAAATCCCATATCAATTGCTTGGTGGGTAGTATTTCTAAGTGCATTTGTTGGCAGTTTTAGTCATGTATTACTTGATAGTATTATGCATTCAGATGTTGAACCCTTCTTTCCATTTTTATTAGATAATCCGTTGTTAGGTCTGATTTCAGTGCCGATGTTGCACAAGTTATCTTTATATAGTGGGTTATTGGGCGCAGTAGTTTATTATGGAATTTATTTAAAAAATAAAAGCTTAAAAGTAAAAGCAGGGAAGTCATAAAGAAAAATGAAAATATTAACGTTTAGTATCTTAATTACTTGTTTGTATTCTAACGCTGTTTTAGCAGAAGAAAGTACATGCTACGGTACAACCTCAAAAGGACGTTTGGAAAAAGGGGTAGAGCTACCAAGCTCTGGTAATAATTTTGTCGCTTACAGCATTGTTGCAAGGTTAGCAGGGAGAGCTTACGTCCATTCCCAAGTAGAAAGCATCATAGTAAACGGCTATAAATCTTTAGAAACAGAACAACCAGACAAAGTTTTTAAGTATGCTGAAACTGGATTCGAAGAAGGTGGACAGTTCAAACCCCATAAAACTCATCGTAATGGTTTATCGGTAGACTTTATGACACCCGTATTAGATGAATCGGGTCAATCAGTGCATCTGCCAACTCACCCTTTAAACAAGTTTGGCTACGACATTGAATTTGATAGTAAAGGGCAATATGAAGAATATTCTATCGACTATGTTGCTTTGGCTGCTCATATTGTTGCCTTGCACAAAGAGGCTGTAGCTCAAGGTGTAGATTTATGGCGAGTAATATTTGATCCTAAATTACAATCTGAGCTTTTCAAAACACCTTATGGCCCTTATCTTAAAAAGCATATCCAGTTTTCCAAAAAACGTTCATGGGTTAGACATGATGAACATTACCATGTGGACTTTGATATTCCGTGTAAGGAACTAAACGAATGAAAAATATTCTCTTCATCTGTAGTAAAAATCAGTGGCGTAGTCCCACAGGAGAACAAATATTTAAAAATCACGCTGAACTAAATGTGAGATCAGCAGGTACTAGTTCAAGTGCAAGAAAAACGGTAAATGCAAAAGATATTCTATGGGCTGACATTATCTTTGTGATGGAAGAAAAGCATAAAAGTAGACTTAAAGCTGAGTTCATCAAATTAGTTAAATATAAAGATATTCAAGTGTTAGATATCCCTGATGAATATCAGTATATGGATGAAGAGTTGGTAGATATCTTGGAACAGTCCGTTAGTGTATATCTAGGAATGTTAGATATTAATTTATTATAAGTTTATGATATTATTGTGTATTTAATAATAAGTGTGTTTAGATAGTTACTGCTGATTTTTATTATAAAATTAACTGGCTAATAAAGGACAAAATTAGCTAGTAGCTACCAATATGGAAGTAAGTATTAAATGGATTTAACAATTTACCTCAACATGATGATCAGTGCCGCTTGGTATCTAATACCGATCTTCATATTTGCTATCGTCATAAAGTCTGCATGGTTTAAAGGTGTATTGGGTGAGTGGCAAGTTAACTTGCTCATTAAGTTTTTCTTAGACAAAAATGATTATCACCTTATTAAAAACGTGACACTTCCTACTGAGGATGGCACTACCCAGATTGACCACATCATAGTTTCAAAATATGGCATATTCGTGGTTGAAACTAAGAATATGAAAGGTTGGATTTTTGGTGGTGCTAATCAAAAGCAATGGACTCAACAAATCTTTAAACACAAATCAAAATTTCAGAACCCACTTCATCAAAACTATAAACACATAAAGACGTTAGAAGATCTTCTCTTAGTAGGGAGTAACGCAAAAAATGATTATATATTCTCAGTCATTATCTTTATTGGTGATAGTACCTTTAAAACTAAAATGCCAGAGAATGTAAGGTTTGCTCGTGGTGGTATTGAATATATCAAAAGTAAAACTGATATTATTTTCAATGTTGATGAAGTGACTACCATTATCGAGCAAATTGAAAGTGGACGATTTGAACGAAGTTTTAAAACAAATCGCCAACACATTAAGCACGTTCGAGGTATTGTAGAAGAGAAATCTGATATTAAGTATTGTTCAAAATGTGGTGCTGATATGGTCTTACGTAAAGCCAATAAAGCCAATAAAGGTAATAATGTAGATAATGAGTTTTGGGGATGTAGTTCATTTCCCAAATGTAGGAATGTACTTAAAAATGAGTCAGAGTTAAGTGTAAGTATTGATCTCTAACGTTTACCCATGCTTTCTAATGCACATTTGGGTATAGCAACAGAATCTAGTTTGGTGATTAATTTTTGGTATGTTTTCAACAGAGCAAGCGTGATAACAGCACACGTTTATCAAAAGTTCGTTAATTAATGTTAATCAATGTTTGATATAATTTTAATATAAAGGTAACTTTTATTTTAAAAAAAAGACAGACGGATAATTGCCTTGATAAAAATAGGTCTTTGCCTGTTTAATAAGCTATTAGTCGTTAAATCAACAAGGAGTGTTACTAGATATGAAAAAAATCACAATATTATTTTTATTATTACTTTCTGGATGTTCTGCAAACTATACAACTGAATCATTTGTATACCAAGATGAGCATCCTGAAAAGCAACTCAACATTACAAAAATTCAAGCTGAACTGACTGAATCTAATATATCGGCTGTTGTCTCAGCGGTTAGCTTAACCGCTGAGGATGGTATTACACTTAGAGGCGTTAAGTTAATAAACAAAGATGCTTTAGTTAATATTGTCTTTTTCAGTGCGAATGGCATGAAAATTAGCCTTTCATCGAGAATATTGAATAAATTTTCTATGTTACCTGCGAACGTTATTTGGTTTGACTATCGAGGCATGGGAGTAAGTGATAAAAAAGATATATTGTCTCTTAATAATTTACGAACAGATGCATTAAGAATCTTTGACTTTTCTAAGGGTGAATTTCCAACTAACTTACCTACAGCCATCCATGGATTATCGATGGGGTCTTTAATCGCAAGTTATGTTGCAAATAATAAAGATATAGACGCATTAATTCTAGATGGTGCTATCAATACAGTGCCAGAGTTAGTCGATAATCTAACTCCTGCTTGGTCAAAACCATTTTATTCAATATATTTATCACCTGAATTGACAAAAATAAATAATGTTGATTTTATTAAAGAATATGAGAAACCATTGCTTTTCTTAATTGGTGAAGACGATTCAACTACGCCAGTGCATAACTCGAAAGAGCTTTATGACATATCTCCAAGCTCGGTTAAAGTATTAGCGATCATTCCGGATACAGAGCATGCAGAAACAATGAAAAAAGATAAGGCAATAAAAGTATATCAGGATTTTATTAATAAATTAATTTGCTGTAAAAACGGCTAACAAGGCTTTAAAACCAACAAATAATAGCTGGCTGTTGTTCTTGCCTCACACATTCAGCCAACTATTGTTTGCCGCTTAACAAAGCGTTAGCTGCCTCAGGATATTCATGCTCAATACTAATAGAGTTAAATCGGACAATGACACATCTGCGTTCAAGGGAATGGTAAAGTGGAAACCAATTAAATCAATTTGGTTCTTAACTCATGTTGCCGCAACAGTTTTTGTTGCTCCATTTGTCCTGTCAATATCAGCCTTCTCAGTATTCGTCGTACTCACAATAATAACATTGTGTTTTGGACACTCACTTGGAATGCACCGTTTATTAATCCATCGTTCTTACGAGTGTCCTAAATGGATGGAATATTTGTTCGTATACTTAGGGGTGCTAGTTGGTATGTCAGGTCCTATAGGAATGATTATTCAACACGACCTCCGCGATTGGGCTCAAAGACAACCACAGTGCCACGATTATTTATTGCATGGCTCCAAAATATTAAAAGATGGTTGGTGGCAATTAAATTGCGATCTTGAACTTAATAATCCACCTGAGTTCATCATAGAAAAAGAAGTTTCTCTCAATAGGTTTTATCTATTTGTTGAAAAAACATGGATATTCCAACAATTAATTTTAGCTATCCCTCTGTTTCTCATTGGTGGTATTTCTTGGTTAGTTTGGGGAATATCTGTAAGGATTGTAATATCTGTAGGTGGTCATTGGTTAATAGGTTATTTTGCTCACAATAAAGGTGAACGCACATGGAAAGTAGAAGGCGCAGCAGTTCAAGGTCACAATGTTAGAATTGCAGGTTTTCTTTCTATGGGCGAAGCGTGGCACAACAATCATCATGCTTATCCTGGGTCTGCAATGCTAGGTTTGTACAGTGATGAACCTGACCTTGGATGGTGGGTTTTAAATATATTACACAACTTAGGTATTGTAAAAAACATTAAACTGCCTAAGGAGCTTCCGTTTCGTTCAGAGCTTGTCGCTGAGGCTGAAAATCTAGATAGTCGTGTAGAACGAGTTCCAGAAGATTGTAAAATAGCAAAGTTCATTCGAAACGGCACTTAGTTTGTATTTATGCGCTAACGAGTAATCATTATCTCGTGGTGTTGTTTATTGATAAAGAAAAGCTGGAGCAATGCAGAATGACTCATGTACTTGTGCGTTGTCATCGTACACAAAAGGCACGTTAACTTTTTTGGGTTCATCGTGTAAATAGAACCTTTTGTATTTAATATTAGCTGTTATTTAACCAATTATTCTTGTTATACCATAATATTTTTAACATAATATGAAGCATGGAGTTTTAACAGGTTATAAGAATATTCTAAATTTTATATATCGCTATCAAAATTATATTCGCATCCTTAAATACGTTATTACAAAATATACCGCATGTTTTGCTCTTCTAATTTTTTCACTCACCGCCATTTCAATAAGTGCACAACCTTATGTAAAATTAGATAATCTCAATAAAATCAAACTAAATGAACATAATCTCTGGTACCAAACTCAATCGATAGGGATAAATCCTACTTTTGCGGAGTTAAGTCAATTATATCAAGATGCTAAACAAGTCACTTCGACATTAGGAGGTCGCGGCGCTTATATTACTAAGATTAAGTTAATTAATACAAAAGGGCATGAAGATACTTGGTTTGTTAAGCTTCATACTAATTATCTCGATTTAGGTACCGCTTATTGGCAGCGCGACAGCGGTGAAGTTATAACGTTAGCAAACTTTGGGCAGATTGGTGGTACGAACCCGAAATTAGCTCACTCGCAAGCATTTTCCCTTTCATTAAATCAACAGGAAACGGGCACGCTGTGGATTTATATTGAAGCTAAAATGTTTGCAACACCTGTTACAGTAAAATTTTATAATAAGGCAGCATTTTACAACAAGCAATTTTTTGTCAATAGCATCACCTCTATTTCATTTGCAGTAATGCTTACGTTAGCCTTAATCGCTTTCTTTATATACCTCAGAACCAAGTATTTGGTTACGTTGGCCTGTACTGGTTATATAGGCATACAAGGCTTAGGTTGGTTTTTAGCCTCAGGAAGTTTTGGTCATTTATTTGCGGTGTCAACATTTAACCCCGTTTACATCGCTATATGGATATTCCCTTTTGCTATTGCTTCAGCCTGTCAATTCACAAAGTTATTATTTAATTGCCAACAAGATCATCCTAAATTAGCTAAAACATTTAACTTACTGTCGATAGTTTGCTTAAGTTTAGGTTTGTTCATGCCTTTTAGTTCTTTTGCGCAGAGCTACTTAATATCACATGTTATCGCAACGCTGTGGATCCCACTCTGTATTGGTACTGGGATATTTATGCTCGCGCAAAAAGATTTTAGGGCTAAGTATTATCTAATTGGCAATCTTTTATATGGACTGACGTTAATGGGTTATGTCTTATCTCACCTTTATAAGATTGACTGGGATATTTCTCTTGAACTGATTGTGCAAATAGCGCTAACCATCGATTGTATTTGTATTCTTCTTTCTTTAGCTGAATGGTTGCAAATACAACAGAAAGAATTTCATCGCACTTATGCTATTTCACGTATTGATCCATTAACTCAAATTGGTAACCGCTTTGCTCAAAATGAAAAATTAGCCAGCTTAAAAGGGCATTACTGTATTACTTTTATTGATCTAGATGGTTTTAAAAAAATCAATGACAAACTCGGCCATGACGAAGGTGATAAAGTGCTGATTGCAACAGCTGATATCATGCAAAAAAAACTTCAAGGCCTTGGTAGCATTTTTCGCTGTGGTGGTGATGAGTTTATTTGGGTTGTTAGTATTAAAAGCTCACAACAGGTTAAGCCACTTTTGCTGAAATTGTCTGATCTACTAATAGAAACGGCAAAAGAGTTACAAGAAAAAGGGTGGAAAGATGCGGGGCTAAGTTTTGGTATTGCAACGAGTTTTGAAACCCTAAATCAATCTGAATGTTTATCACTAGCCGATAAACGTATGTATAAATACAAACAAGATAAGCAATAGCACATTTTAGCAATGTCATTTTTCGGCCTTAAAGTCGCGGATTTGCTAAAATTAATTGCTTTACAATCTTAGGTTTCACGTTTTTTCATAAGTTAACAACAACGGGTAACCCAGTTCACCTTATAAGGTTTAATAATGAAATTTTTAGTTATTATATTCTCGGTATTATTATTAAGCGCTTGCGCTTCAACAATAGATACTTACAACCCAAATAATATCTCTAGTCAAACCCTGTCTAGTGTCTCTGTAGATGACGTAGGTTTATGGGTTGGCGATTATGAACTAGTCACTGATATTACTTCAGCATTTGATACCAATGGCGCCAAAGTTATTTCTGTTAATGTTTGGGATACAGTTCCCGCAGTAGTTTATCTAAAAGAAGGTGAGTATCAATTTGTTATTCGATGTGAATCAAGGGGACTTTATAACTTTCATAATATTGATATCACACTTGAAAAAGGTCAGAAATATAAGGCTTATTGCTTGGGTAAATATGAAGACGCTTTCCTTGGTGATAGATTGACAAAGATTTTTGGTTTTATCAGCGAAGAAGATGATTTGTTGGCAGAAAAAGTAACTAATCAAAAAATTATAGATAGTTTGTAGCTGAGCTTATAAATCGTAAGGCCAGGCAATAAACACTAGATTTTTGTCCATTAATATTTTAGCAAAAAAAATCGACTTCAATAATTACGCTGAGCTCGTAAGTATCAGTCTCATGCTAAGTGTAAATTAAAATAGCTAAGTAAGTTGCTTTATCGATAAGCTTAAGGGCAAAATAAAAGAAAAACGTCACAAGGAGATATAAGTGAAAAATACAAAATTGACCTACAGTGTTTTTTCTTGCCTACTATTATTAATGTCGTGCTCACTTTTTGCAAAAGACACTATCCCGGAGCCTTTAACACCATGGGTGTCTTGGGTAATGAAAGGCCACGAAAATCTATCTTGTCCTTTCATCAATAATACTAACTTTGCTGAAAAGCAGAATCATATTTGTGCTTGGCCAAGTACGCTGGTAATAAATGTAACAGACAGTTCAGCAACGTTTAAACAATCATGGCAGGTATTAACGAAAAGTATCATCCCTTTACCCGGAAATGATAATAACTGGCCACTTGCTGTGAAGGTTAATAACAAAGACTTTCCTGTATTTAGTTATAAAGGTAAGCCATCTATTGAATTAGTCAAAGGCACTTATGTTATAGCAGGCCAATTTGAATGGTCAAAAATACCGCAAAGTATCGCTATCCCTGAACAATACGCATTCGTTAAAATGACAATTAATAACCAACTCATCGCCTTTCCTAAAATAGAAAATAATGAGCTATGGTTACAAAAGTTTGAAACGAGCCAAGAGAAACAAGACTCTCTTGATATAACGGTTGCAAGACGAATTGCAGACGGCGCTTATATAAAGCTTGAAACCTTCATTAGTATCAATGTGTCAGGTCAAATGAGAGAAGTAAAACTCGGCAAGGTACTGCCTGAAGGGTTTGAACTGATTGGCATTGAATCACCTGTTTCCTCATTTTTAGATGGTGACGGTATCTTGCACGCTAAATTGAAACCCGGCAGTTGGGAAATAAAGGTGCTAGCTTATGCACCCGCTACTTTATTAACGTGGCAAAAACCTGAACAATCTCATCATTGGCCAAAAGAAGAAATTTGGGTTTTTGAAGGGCATGAAAACTTGCGACTGGGTAAAGTTGAAGGTGCAAAAATGGTTGATAGTAGTCAAGCAAATATGCCCAATGCTTGGTATGAGCTACCGAGTTATTTAGTTAATAACGACGATTCACTGCGTTATGATATTCAACATAGAGGAAAGCCCTTACATTTAGAAAATCAACTTAACTTGAAACGCACCTTATGGCTTTCATTTGATCATTCAACTTACACCTTTAATGATGATATTAATGGCGCAATGATCAATGATTGGCGTTTAAGTATGAAATCTCCTTATTTATTAGAGTCTGCAGAAGACCAAGATGGCTCAGTATTAATTACCACCAAAGAGCCCAATGAAAGGGGCATCGAAAACCGTTATCCACAGGTAAAAATTGAAGCAAGAGGTATTATCAACTCAGCCAAACAACTACCTGTTAGCGGTTGGAACAACGATTTTGAGCGGGTATCATTGAAGCTAAATCTGCCTCCAGGCAATAAATTGTTTGCCGTATTTGGAGCCGATACCGTGTCAAACAGTTGGTGGTCAAGTTGGTCAATTTGGGCAAGTTTTATTGTTTTATTATCTTCTTTAATGGCGAGTCGATTGATTAATGTCACCGCAGGTATTGCCACTGCGGTAATGCTGCTTTTTATATATCAAGAAATAAACGCGCCTGTGATCGCCATTCTTAATTTACTTTTAGCAATCGTTATTAAAAAGCATCAACCCTTTGAACGCATGAAAGTCCTAGTTAAGGCTTATTGGGGGATCAGTATAACGGTTGCTATTGGCGCGATATTATTATTTTCTGCAACCCAATTACGAACCGTGATACACCCTCAGCTGGAGTCACGCGAATCAAGTGCAGACAGTTATAGAGAACGAGTAGTTGTAAAAAACAAAGAAGCACAGATGAGCAGAAAACGCAGTGATGTTATCTCCTCAGCAGATCTAATGAGTGCACCTGTTGAAAGAATCATAGTGTCAGGTAGTCAAGTGAAAATGGCTGAATTAATGATGGAGCGTTATCAAGCTGATGCGTTAATGCAAGCTGGCTCTGGTATTCCAAGTTGGCAGTGGAATAGCTATCAAATTAATTGGAATAGTCCTGTTGCTAAAGATCAAACGTTCGAGGTGATTGTTTTATCAAAAACCATCTATAGGTTCATTAAGATACTGGGTATATTGTTGACTTTGATTTGGCTGTTTTTAATATTAAAAGAAGTCATTAGCGAGGCATACACTAAAATTAAACCTCAGGCAGTCGCGAGTGTGTTGGTATTATTGTTCTTAATGCCGAGTTATATACCTAATGTTGAAGCCGCCGACTTCCCCAGTCAAAAACTCTTAGATGAGCTTAAGGTAAGGCTGACAGAAGCGCCATCTTGCGTGCCTGATTGTGTTGCTATCAATAGATTACACGTTAGCATTGGTGAGAAAGAATTAACCTTGGTGTTATCTGTTCATGCTAATACAGCTACTGCGTTAGCTTTACCCAAGTCTGAATTTTGGCGACCAGAAAAATTATTACTAGGTGAGACTTCAGTTGAAAATAAAATTGAAAGCTTAGTTAACTATAAAGGTTGGATATATATTCCTATTGCCCAAGGATTATCTACCATCACCTTGCGGGGGCAGGTTGCTCCCGTTGATGAATTCCAACTTGAATTTAAAGATAAGCCTAAGCATGTTAATACATCCTCTTCAGCCGCTTGGCAAATTGTTGGTCGTCAAGCTGACCGGTTAACTGGCAATACCTTGGCCTTTTTAGCTACCGATACCGATAAAAAGGAAAATGAAAATCAGCAAATTTCAACTCGTTATAGTACACAGCCCTTTGTTAAAGTGACCAGAGAACTGACTGTTGACCAATTATGGACGATACGCACTAAGGTTGAACGAATAGCGCCGAATAGCGGTTCAATAAATATTAAGGTTCCTTTAATAGCAGGTGAAAATATTACCAGCGCAGAGGTTATTGTTGAAGATAATCAAGTGGCAGTTACTTTACCCGCTGGAGTTAACTTTTTTACCTGGACTTCTATCGTTGCTCAACAACAAGACCTTCGTTTGCACGCTAAGCCTGAACAGCCATTAATTGAGCTATGGCGAGTGATTGTTAGTCCTGCGTGGCATGCAAATCTTTCTGGATTACCAATAATTCTAGAAGACCAAGACAATAATGATTATTATCGTTACTCTTTCTATCCATATCCCGGAGAAAGCCTAGATCTCACCATTACCCGACCTGTTCCAGTAAAAGGTGACGTGTTAGCCATAGATTCAGTGAATTACACTATTGAGCAAGGCACCCGTACTTCAACCTTAAGTTTATCTTTTGATTATCGAAGTACACGTGGTGGCGAGCATATTATTGAATTGCCACTAAGTTATCAGTTAAAAGAAATTAGAACGGATAACAAACTGATTAACCTTCAATTAGAAGACGATAAACTGGCAATTCCAGTACTGCCTGGTAAACATAATGTCCAGATACTGATGCGTGCCAGTGTTGAAGAAGAATTGTTGTTCTCTGCGCCAAAAATAAACTTAAATGCGCCAATAAGTAATATTACTAGTATTATTAATTTGAGTAGTCAGCGCTGGATACTTTCTGCTAAAGGTCCTCTACTGGGGCCAGCGGTACTTTATTGGGGGGAGTTGTTAGCTTTTATTTTATTAGCTTTACTCGTCTCAAGAGTGAATTTTTCACCCTTAAATACCGTGAGCTGGATAATCTTAGGCTTTGGCTTAAGTTTAAGTAATTGGGGAGTGTTAATGCTAATGGCGCTGTGGTTTGCTGCTATCACTGCTAGTACTTATCGACCAAAAAATATTAATCGACTTTCATATAATGCATCGCAGGTTTTATTATATCTGTTATCAATTGTCGCCATCGTGTCGCTTTTACTTGTGGTTCCGGCCAGCCTGTTGAGTTCGCCTAGTATGGGTATTGAAGGTAATTATTCATACGGTAACCACCTGCAATGGTTTTCAGATAAATCGAGTGGTTTGTTACCCCAAGTATCTGTGGTGAGTATCTCAACCATTTTTTATAAAGGTATTATGTTGGTTTGGGTTATTTGGCTGAGTTTTGCTTTTTTAAGTTGGATAAAATGGGCTTGGAAAGCGCTTGGTCAACAAGGCTATTGGCGAAGTGAACTCAGTAAGCAACTAGACGAAAAATAATAGCTCGTTGCAACAAAACTAGATCTATTTGAAATATTAAATGAAAATTTGATTAGATCTAGTGCTTTCATTGGTAACGGCAATAGGAAGTGTTTATTATGTAACATTTGGCATTTGCCACCCATTATTGATTATTTAACGCGGAACTTACATGAATTTAGAACAAGCTTTATTGGTAATCGCTACTGCACATGGCAACGAACTACCTGTTGAAGCGCTAGAAGCAGTTAAAATGAATTGGTCAGTGTTTTATCCTGATTTAGAGCGACTCATCGATCAATTTATTACCGATGATACTTCGCTTACCGATGAGCAACAGGCGATTTTATTTTTCGGCACCTTATTACTAGCAGAATTAAAATATGTTCCCGCGTTGTCAAAATGTCTGCAGTTATTCTCGCGCAGTGATTCCTTTTTAACTCCCCTTGAAGGGGTTTTTGGAGATGCTCTTACTGAATTAACGCCAACCTTATTTTATAATGTGGCAGATGGTAATACACAAGTATTGTCTGATTACATTGTTGATGGTCATCAAGCGATGTACTGCAAAGCTTCTGCTATTGAAGCGGTGTTTGCTCAATACGAAGTGGGTGTCATTGATAAGACCGAATTAAGTGAACATGTAACTCGCTGGCTAGCAGCCTTTTTGGCTTTACCTAATCCAATCAGTAGTTTTTTAATGAGTGCATTAGCCGATTCTTGTATTGAATATCAACTTGATAATTTCAAACATCAGTTTGTAGAATTATGTGATAAAGACTTATTTGATGAAGACCGCTTTAAAAAATCTGAGGTAAAGGCCTGGCACAGGGGAGATGCACCTAAGCTTATAGAGTCTGGTATTATTCAGGCAGAGTTTAGTGTCGTTGATACGTTAAAGGCATGGATTGATGATGACTCTGAAGATGAGCTAATCGATACACTTCCAAGTGAAGACCATGATATATTTGAGTCGTTAATGGCTGAAGGTGGTTTATTAGCTAATATCCTTTATGACGAAAAAACAATTTTAGAGAACAGCGTACCGGTGAGTTCATTAGCTATGGCTGGACGCAACGATCCATGTCCTTGTGGTAGTGGCAAAAAATATAAAAAGTGTTGCTTACAGTAAAATACAGCGCAATTAAATCCGTACCTACATTAACTCGTCAAACTAGAAAAACCGCTCATTGAAAGATTAGCGGTTTTTTACTTTCTTAAGGGAATTTTTCATTAAAATTAATCGCTATATCAGTTATCTTTTTGATGCTTAATTTTATCAGTAAATGACATCAATCTGTCATCATCAATGTAAAAATCAACATTTTATTAACAAATTTCGTTTGACGCGTCTTTGTTGCTTGCACATTTATTTTTTCTCAATACAATCAACGACAATTAAAGTTTATAGTGAAAATAACATGAAAAAATTAATCCTAGCACTTTGTTGTGCTTTGGTAAGCTTGTCTGCAAGTGCCTTAACTACGCTTGAAGATGTTAAGTCTTTTACCTTAGACAACGGTATGACCATCATCGTATTAGAAGACCATTCTATCCCTAATGCCAACATGTATTTATTCTGGAAAGTAGGCTCTAGAAATGAATATCCTGGCATAACGGGGCTTTCACATTTTTTTGAACACATGATGTTTAATGGTGCAAAAAAATACGGCCCTAAACAGTTTGACCGTGTAATGGAAGCTGCCGGCGGAGCTAATAACGCTTACACTTCGGAAAACATTACCGCTTATACTAATTGGTTCCCGGTTAGTGCAATAGAAACAATTTTCAGTTTAGAAGCCGATCGTATTGAAAACCTCGCTATTGATGAAGCTATGGTAGAAAGTGAACGTGGCGTAGTGACCTCTGAACGGTCAACTCGGTTAGAAAATTCAAATTTCAGTAAACTGCATGAAGAAGTAAAAGGCGTCGCTTTTCGAGCACATCCATACAGTTGGGGGGTTATCGGTCATCAGTCAGACATAGATAATTGGTCGATTGAAGATCTCAAGGCCTACCATAAAACGTATTATGCACCGAACAATGCTGTTGTGGTTATTAGTGGTGATGTCACCTTAGCGCAAGTAAAAAAACTCGCAAATAAACATTTTGCACCGATCAGCGCACAATCAAGCCCAAGAAAAGTACATACCGTTGAGCCTAAGCAACTCGGTGAGCGTCGAACATACGTGCAAAAGGAATCTTCAACCTCTGCCAATGTATTATTTGCTTTTCACGTACCAGAAACTCGCCATGCAGATTATTATCCATTGAAAATGCTTGCCTCTATTTTGGGTGATGGCCAAAGTTCTCGTTTGTCTAGAAGTCTGGTTGATGATAAACAAATAGCAACAAGCGTTTTTACTTATATGCCGGATTCATTTGATCCCAATCTATTCTATGTTTTCGCTACCGCTACCAGTACGGTAAAAGCGAGTGTGCTTGAGCAAGCGATGGTGGCAGAAATTAATAATATTATTGTTAATAGCGTTACTGAGCATGAGCTCACCAAAACCAAAAATATTGCTCAGGTAGATTTTTATCGCACGCTTTCCACAATCAATGGCAAAGCAAATACGTTAGGGACATATGCGTTATTTTTCGATGATTATTCGAAAATGTTTACGGCAATTTCAGACATGAACAAAGTGTCAGTCGAAGACATTAAGCGTGTCGCAAGTACCTATTTAATAAAGTCGAACCGCACGGTTGGCATTTTAGCTGCTGAACAAGACAGCAGCGAAGGAGATTTATAGATGAAACATTCCATTTTATTTATTTGCAGCTTTATCCTGACATTAAGTCATCCAGTATTCGCTGAATTTACTTTACCCGATTATCAAAAGCTGACATTGAAAAATGGCTTAACCGTTTATTTGATGGAACAACATGAAGTCCCTTTAGTCGATATTAGAGTGGTGACTAAAGCTGGCGCAGTTAATGACGGTGACAATTATGGCTTAGCGAACTTTACGGGTACTGCGCTTGGTTTTGGTAGTAATAAATTATCAAAAAAAGAAATTGAAGATTTATTTGATTTTCATGGGGCTAACTTTAGCAACAACGTTGGTATGGAGTCATCTACGTTAAGCTTATCTATTGCCAGTAAAGATATTGATGGATTGTTGCCAGTATTTAGAGATATTTTATTAGCGCCAAGCTTTGAAAATGAAGAATTTATTAAAGAGAAAAAACGTTACCTTGAAAACCTAAAACAAAGTAGGGAGCAACCCGGGCGAATTATCGGCGGTGCATTTAACCACCTATATTTTCAACAACATTTATTAGGAAACCCTGTTGATGGCAATATTTCAACTATCGAAAAGCTTTCTCTTAAACAAATAAAAACTTTTTACCAGGCATTCTACTCAGCAAATAATAGCGCACTTATAGTTGTTGGCGACTTTAATAGCAAAAGTATGGAAAAAAAGATTAATGATTTATTTTCAGACTGGCAAACTAAAAATATAAGTGCCCCTAATTTAAAGAGCTTTAAAGCTCCTGAAGAATCAAACGTATTGGTTGTTAATAAAAGTGATGCTAACGAAAGTACTTTTATCATAGGTGGTAAAGGCATAGCGTCTAATCATCCTGATATGGTTGCCATAAAAGTGATCAATACTATATTGGGTGGTAGATTTACCTCGTGGTTAAATGACGCATTACGTGTTAATTCGGGTTTAACATATGGCGCGAGAAGTCAATTCAATAGCTACTCAACCGCGGGTACGTTTGTTATATCTACTTTCACTAAAAATGAAACAACCTTTGAAGCCATCGATTTAGCGCTAAAAACCTATGACAGGTTATGGGAGCAGGGTATTGATAAAGATACCTTAGAATCTGCTAAAGCTTATGTTAAAGGGCAATTCCCTCCAAAATATGAAACAAGCCGTCAACTGGCTGGTTTACTAGCTACTATGTGGGTTCAACAGCTTGATAATACTTTTATTAACGATTTTCAAAAAAATGTTGATGCGCTAAATGTCATCAAAGCAAATGAGATTGTTAAAACTGTTTTTCCAAGAGAAAACTTACAGCTAGTCATTATAGGTAAGGCTGACATCATTGTTGAAAAAGCAAAAAAATACGGTAAGGTAAAAGAAGT
The DNA here is from genome assembly GCF_014077195.1 of Colwellia sp. BRX9-1. Lineage (NCBI taxonomy): Bacteria > Pseudomonadati > Pseudomonadota > Gammaproteobacteria > Alteromonadales > Colwelliaceae > Colwellia > Colwellia sp. BRX9-1. The sequence continues at coordinate 33,279 of NZ_JACGVM010000022.1, read as the reverse complement.
TGATATCAATACGGTTAGTTTTTAGATGTGTAATAAAAACGCATAACGCTAAAATTTTTAGCATATAAAATTAAGTGCGCAGTACTATACTGCGCACGTTGTGAACAGAGAGAACCCAACGAGAACAGCAACCATCGCTTTATTCAATAAGCCTCAATTATTGATAAAAAAACACTGAAAAATTGATCACACTGGAGTATTATTTTTAATGGAACTACAGATAAATGTTATAGATGCATTCACTGATGAGACGTTTAAAGGCAACCCCGCGGCTGTCATTATAACCTCAGACTGGCTGACTACAGAGCTTATGCAGTCTATTGCTATCGAAAATAACCTTTCAGAAACTGCCTTTGTTAAACAAATTAATAATCAAACGTATGAAATACGGTGGTTTTCACCGATAACCGAAATTGATTTCTGTGGGCATGCCACGCTAGCTGCTTCATTCGTTATTTTTGCTAAAGATAACACAATTAAAGAAATTAACTTTTTCGCAAAGGCCGTGGGCGATCTGTCAGTTACAAAAACCCCCGATGGCCTTATACAGATGTGTTTTCCTAATAAAGAGCCCGCTGTCGTAAATGATATTCCTGAGGCGCTATTAAATGGTTTGTCGATTAATCCCATCGACGTTTTATTAAATGACCAAGCGTATTTTGTTATTTACAAAAATGAAAGTGATGTGCTCGCTGTTATAGCCAATAGTGACGAATTAAAGCAGCTTGCTCCTTATGATGTAGTTGTGACATCGACATCGACATCAACAGAGTTTGATTTTGTCTCTCGTTACTTTTGGCCTGCAAATGGTGGTGATGAAGACCCAGTAACGGGTTCTATTCATACTGGATTAATGCCTTATTGGTCTAAAAAGTTAAACAAAACCGACCTTATCGCTTACCAAGCCTCTAAGCGAGGAGGAAAACTGATGTGCCGCATAGAAGGAGATAAAGTTTATATCTCAGGTAAAGCGGTGCAATACTTAACGGGTACAATTACAGTGTAGCGTTATTGTTCAGTGGAAAACTTAGATTAACACTCCCATATCAGGGTCTAAAAAGTTAAACAAACCCGACCTTATCGCTTACCAAGCCTCTAAGCGAGGAGGAAAACTGATGTGCCGCATAGAAGGAGATAAAGTTTATATCTCAGGTAAAGCGGTGCAGTACTTAACGGGTACAATTACAGTGTAGTGTTATTGTTCAGTGGAAAACTTAGATTAACACTCCCATATCAGGGTCTAAAAAGTTAAACAACCCCGACCTCATCGCTTACCAAGCTTCTAAGCGAGGAGGAAAACTGATGTGCCGCATAGAAGGAGATAAAGTTTATATTTCAGGTAAAGCGGTGCAATACTTAACGGGTACAATTACAGTGTAGCGTTATTGTTAAGTTGAAAACCTAAACTTAGACTAACACTCCCATATCAGGGTCTAAAAAGTTAAACAAAATCGACCTCATCGCTTGCCAAGCTTCTAAGCGAGGAGGAAAACTGATGTGCCGCATAGAAGGAGATAAAGTTTATATCTCAGGTAAAGCGGTGCAGTACTTAACGGGTACAGTTACAGTGTAGCGTTTTAGACAATTAAGGGCGCTTTACGCTATCGCTCAGTGGACATTAAAAATCACTCTCCCTTTAAGGAATCTCATGTTAAAAACACCGATAAATTTATTGAATAAGTTCACTCGTTTTTCTGATCAATGGTCACCAAGAGTGGTTGCCCAAATGAATGACTATCAATTTAAATTGGCTAAAATTCAAAATGAATTTACTTGGCACTCGCATCCAGACACCGACGAAGTTTTTCTTGTTATAGAAGGTGCTATGAGTATTGAGTTTAGGGATGGCAAAGTGGACCTTCTTGCGGGTGAAATGTATGTTGTGCCAAAAGGCGTTGAACATAAACCTCATGCAAAAGATGAATGTAAAATAATGCTTATAGAACCTTGTGGTGTCGTTAATACCGGAGATTCACCAGGAGAGCTTACCGCTCAGAATGATCTTTGGGTATAAAGTATATAGCGATACTTTTACTTTGCTAACGGGCATTTTTACCCTATTGGCTTTTGTAGGTGCCGCTCTCTAAACTGTTAGCACAGAACATTGCAACGCTAATAACCTCTAGTGTAATCATCATAGGTTTTACAATGTTACTTATGCGATATAAAACTTATACTATCAAAGCAAAAATGTATTTCCGTTTAATTTTAGCAATGTTAGTACCGCTAGCTTATACAAGAACAAATATTCCATATAAGTTGTGCTAAACCTAAGTGGATAGATCTTATTCTCTTATTGATACGTATATAGAAAAAAAGGTTGATTTGATAAATATATGTTGATTAATTTAATTGGTTTTAATGTTTCATGGTTTGGCTTGGTTTATTGGGGTAATAATTTTATTCCATTCGCCTTTATGCTTCTACTTGCCCACTTGTTTTTTCAATCTAAGAATTATAAAGAATTGTTGTTAATCTTGTTGGTCAGCGTCATTGGTATTGGTGTTGATTCATTATTACAGCAACTCAATATTTTCATTTTTATTGAAAAAGCTCATATTCCTTTTTGGCTGATGATGTTGTGGGCTAGTTTTGCCGCCACCATTTGTCATAGCTTACAATTTTTAGCTTCTTCTAAGGTCCTTCAATTAGTGATAGGAGGATTAATATCACCATTAAGTTATATTGCTGGTTATAAATTATCAGCGGTTGATTTTGGTTATTCTATGCTTACAACTTATACCCTTTTAGCGTTGGTATGGGGGACATTGTTTATTTTGTTTTTTTATTTGAAATCAAAAATTATTACCCAAGAGGTAAATAATGCTTAAATTTTATGCTCGATTGATCGTTATCACCATGTTACAACAATTTATTACCGTTCAAGTGTTAGCAACTGATGATATCAAGCCAGACACATTAAATAATATTCTTACAGAGCAGGTTTATATACCTGTTGGTCAAACAACTTTTTCTGTGCTTTTTTGGGACCTGTACAAAAGTAAATTACTGACAACTTCTGGAAAATATCCTATTGAGTTAACGGATGAAAAATTGTTATACCAGATTAACTATTTGACTGACATTTCAAGTAAAGACTTAATTGAACGTACAGTCGAGCAATGGCAGCATTTAGGTGTACCAAGAGAAAACTTTGAAAGCTATGTACCTATGCTTGAAAAAATATGGCCTGATATTAAAGAGGGCGATAGCTTGTCTTTATATGTCAGTAATAATAAGAGTACTTTTTATTTTAATAACGATCTTATTGGTGAAATTGAACAGCAAGAATTTAGTCAACTTTTTCTCGATATATGGTTATCAAAAAATACCAGTGAACCTAAGCTTAGGCTTGAATTATTAGGAATTAACAAAGATGAATAAATATATAAGAACTCTAGCTTTTATTACCACAAGCTTATTTATTTCTAGCTGTTCGGTAGAGTTAGAGGAATACAAACCAGTAGCTAAGCCATTTGATATAAAATCTTACTTTGATGGTAAGGTTATTGCTTGGGGAATAGTTCAAGATTATACCAATGAAGTTAAAAGACGTTTTTGTGTCGAAATTGAAGGAAGTTGGCAAGAAGATCAGGGTGTACTTGCAGAAAAGTTTTACTTTGATGACGGTGAAATAAGCTACCGTAATTGGCAATTGACTAAACTATCTGATGGAAGTTATGTCGGCGGTGCAGAAGATGTTGTCGGTGAGGCTATTGGCAAGCATCAAGGTTTTGCTTTTCAGTTTCAATATACATTATCGTTAAACCTTGATGGTGACATAATGGAAGTTGCTATGGATGATTGGATGTATCAGTTAGATGAAAATAAGGTCTTTAACAAAACTGCTATGTCTAAATTTGGTGTTCAGGTTGCTGAAATAACATTGTTTTTTGATAAGGAAACAACAAACCAAAGCTGTCAGTCTAATTAAGTTATTGTAGTAGGTCAGTTAAAGCGGCTTCAATTTTATTATGTTTAAAAACGAAACCGCTATTTAATAGTTTTTGTGGTACCACATTTTGTCCATACAGCAACAACTCTGCCATTTCACCAAAGATAAGTTTAAGTAGTGGGGCTGGCGTAGTGAAAAGGCTAGGACGATGAAGTGATTTTGATAAAGCTTTTGAAAATACTTCATTGGTTACCGCATTAGGAGATGTCATGTTTACTGGTCCTGACAAGTTGTCATTATCAATTATATGTAATATTGCAGAGACCATATCGTCAATGTGCACCCAAGACATAACTTGATCGCCCTTACTGATCTTCCCGCCAACACCTAATTTGAACGGTAATAACATTTTAGCTAAGGCACCAGAACTCTTATCTAATACTATCCCGGTACGTAATAGAGCAACCCTAGTATTTACTGAACAAGCAAGTAACGCTTTTTCTTCCCACTTTGCACAGACTTCATGAGTAAATTCTTGATGAAAATCTTTAAAGGTTTCATCAATGGCTTGACTGTTTTGTCGACCATATATACCAATTGCACTGCCAGAAATAAGCAAACTTGGTGGTTTTTCTGCGATAGAAATTAACTGTGCTATTTCTTCAGTAATATCCCATCTGCTTTGACAAATTCTATTTTTTTGCTCTTGTGACCAACGCTTATCAGCAATAGGCTCGCCGGCTAAATTAATAACAATATCAGTGCTTTCTATGTTGGTAAGTAAGAGTTTATCAATAAACCGGACTTTTTTGTTTATGACTGAACTCGCAGATTTAATATTTCGAGTTAACACCGTAATCGTGTTTTTGTCCGTATTTATAGATTTAATCAATGCTTGGCCAATGAGGCCAGTTCCACCGGTAATAAGATAATTCATAGGTACATCCAATGATTAGAATAACTAAATTAATACGTAGTATTAATCTTATAAGATCATTCAAAATTGTTTTAATATTTTATCAAAATATTGTGAACTTTGTCTTTTTTATGCGTAATTTGAAATGAAATTAACTTAATAAACGTATAAGGGAAGCCAAGTGAAATATTTTAAAGTATTAACAGTAACCATTATAAGTATGTTTTTTCTACAAGCTTGTAATGATGATAAAGCAACAGAGCCAGAAAAAGAAAAAATAACCATTGTTGATGCTGCTATTAGTAATGGCAGTTTTAGTACATTAGTCGCAGGACTTCAGGCTACAGGAATAGATGCAATATTATCTAACACCAAAATATCTGTTGGTATCGATACCGTAATTCTTGATTAATAGCTCGTATTACATTTTCTAATTAGTTGATATTATGCCCCTGCCTATGGGGCTTTTTTTTGCTTATTATTTACTTTTAAGTGATCGATTATATGGCTAATAACGTATAACTAAACATGACGATAACAGTTAATATTTATCGACAGGACACAGTAACTCTGACTAAGACATAGTTTTACCTTTTAATGCATAACCTATTTATATGCATATTTTTACGCCCCAGCCTATGGGGCTTTTTTTTGCTTATTATTTACTTTTAAGTGATCGGCTATGTGCTGGCCATTAACGTATAACTAAACATGACGATAACAGTGAATCTTTATCGACACGACATAGTGACTCTGACTAAGACATAGTTTTACCCTTTAATGCATAACCTATTTATATGCATATTTTTATGCCCCAGCCTATGGGGCTTTTTTTTGCTTATTATTTACTTTTAAGTGATCGATTATCTGGCCATTAACGTATAACCAAACATGACGATAACAGTTAATCTTTATCGACATGACATAGTAACTCTGACTAAGACATAGTTTAACCCTTTAATGCATAACCTATTTATATGCATATTTTTACGCCCCAGCCTATGGGGCTTTTTTTTGCCTGTTACTTATCTTTATGTGATCGATTGCTTGTTTTTTAACGTATAACAAACAATAACGATAGTAATGAACAATTAATATCTATCGGCTTTGATTCAAGCATAGTGGCCTGACTAAATGTAGTTTACCTTTGATTCATAGGTTACTTATATAGATGTTTTAGCAGCGGCTTAGATGAATTTTTATATAATTGTGATCATTTTTTGTCCATGCACGTATATATTAATAAGATAATAGAAGTAATAAATATATGAAAATAACTACAATCAATCTACCTGTTTTTCCTTTGCCTATATTCCTTCTGCCTGAGGGAGTTACCAAATTAAGAATATTTGAACCGCGCTATTTAAAAATGGTGGGTATTGCTTCTAAAAATGGTGGCTTCATTATATGGTCGAAGAATAGCAACAATGATATTTCAAATTCATTGTGGGGAAGCTGGGTCGAAATTATTAATTTTGATCAAGGAGATGACGGAATATTAGAAATTGATGTTAAATGTAAATCATTAGTAGAAATTAATACGTTAACCTTGGATAGCGATAAATTGTATTTTGGTGATGTAAAGCAAATTCAACATTGGTCACAATCTTCAGTCGATACTTCACTCTCTGAGTTGTCAGAGTCTTTAGCAAACGTATTCACGAACAATCCGGACTTAGATGATTTATATCAGCAAAAAGAAATCACTCGTCCAAGCTGGGTTATTGCAAGATGGCTAGAGTTGTTACCAATAGATTTAGACATAAAAGCCACATTTGTTATAAACCATGATTTTCAAGCAGCAAAAGAATTGGTTCAATCTGTTATAGATAAATAAATATAAATATATTAATTAATTAGTGATCTTTATTCATTTGTAACCGTATAAGCATCTAAATATAATAAAAGCAGTGATAGAAGTGATGCAAACTAACTTGCTAAGCACAGTGACAAGTGTTAAATCTAGTAACATGACAGAAAAAATTAATCATCCTCAGCTTTGTCAGTGGCTTAACGACGTAGCATGCACAAGAGATAAAAAAGCATTCACCGATTTGTTTCAATTTTTTGCACCTAAAATTCAACGAATTGCCCGGGGTAAATTCCCTAATGAAGCTCAAGCTAGCGAAGTGGTTCAAGAGACCATGAGTAATGTTTGGCGCAAAGCACATTTATTTGATAAAGACAAAGGAGCCGCTACGACTTGGGTTTATACAGTCATGCGAAATGTCACTTTTGACATGTTACGTAAGATCAAGGGCAACAAAGAAGACAACCTCAGTGATGACATTTGGCCATTAGCAGAAAGCCGAGTGAGTGAAGAAGAATCATTTGATGATCATCTTGAAAATAAAGAGCTTTTATCAGTAATTGAGAAATTACCAGAAGCGCAACAGCAAGTTGTTAAAGGTTTCTATTTTATGGAAATGTCTCAAGAACAACTAGCGAACCATCTAAACCTACCTCTAGGTACTATAAAATCTCGTTTGCGTTTAGCTTTAGCGAAACTCAAAGTGCAGTTAGGAGAAAATCATGATTAAACATCACCCGAAATTTGAGTTAATACAGTCGTTTGTTAATGGTGATTTACCCGCTTCTTTGTCTGCAGGTATTTCCATTCACGCTAGTATGTGTCCAACTTGCCAACAGAAAATATCACTGTTGACTGACCAAGTAGCAGAATTGAATTTTGATGAGTCAGCTACAAATATCACTCACAGTGGTGGCGATTTAGTTGCTGAAGGTATTCTAGCGATAAATTTTGATGACATGATTAATAGCATCACAGATTCTGATGCGATTGATGTTATGCAACCGGTTGAAAATAAAACTATCAGTTTTAAAGATAAGTCTTATCAATTACCTAGCGTATTGAATAATATGATGTTGGGAAAAACAGCACATATAGGTAAATTAGCAAGAAAACGTGTACAGCTTGATGAAAATGAAATTCATACTAATTTGTTGCACATGGAGCCAAGCGGCTCTGTTCCACAACATACCCACAAAGGTTTTGAGTTAACGTTATTATTAGAAGGTTCTTTTCATGATGAAAAGGGTGAATATGTAAAGGGTGATTTTATTATGCTTGATGGTGAACATCTTCATAATCCAATTTCAAGCAGTGGCTGCCTTTGTTATACTGTAGCTAATGACGCAATGCATTTTACACAGGGCATTAATAAATTGCTGAATCCAATAGGTTCCTTTATCTATTAGGTAAGCAGATGTTCTAACATTTTTAGGGAAAAATATGATTCACTCAGTCGACAAAGAAGATTTACTTATTGGCATTAGTGCTTGTTTGCTTGGCGAGAAAGTTCGCTTTGATGCCAGTAACAAACCTTCGACTTTTTGTATAAAAGAATTTAGTAATCACGTAACGTATAAATCTTTTTGTCCTGAAGTCGCAATAGGTTTACCGATTCCAAGGCCGACAATTCGTTTAATAAAAAAGGACGATGTCATTCATGTATCTCGTCCTGATGGCAGTGGTGATGTTACAAAAGCACTTCAGCTTTACGGTGAAAAAGTCGCTAAAGCTACTAAAGATTTAAGTGGGTATATTTTTTGTGCTAAAAGTCCCAGTTGTGGTATGGAAAGGGTTAAAGTTTACAATCCAGGCGGTCACGCGTTACCATCTGACGGCATAGGTGCGTTTGCTAAAGTTATTATGGAAGCTAACCCACTACTGCCTTGTGAAGAAAATGGCCGCTTAAATGATATGGTGCTTCGTGAAAACTTTGTCGCTCGTGTATTTGCTTACAAGCATTGGCAAAACCTCATTGCTACAGGGCTAACTAAACACAAATTAACAACATTTCACAGCAAATATAAGTACACAGTAATGAGTCATGATTTAATTGCTTACAAAGATTTAGGTCGATTGTTAGCGAGAGCGGATATGCCGCTTGCTGATATGGCTGACGAATATATTGTAGGGCTAATGACTGCACTAAAAATAAAAGCGACTCGTAAAAAACACGCAAATACTCTTGCCCATATTCAAGGATATTTTTCACAGCATCTCAAAGCTAATGAACGACAAGAGCTTTGTGATCAGATAGATGCTTATCGTGAAGGACTTGTGCCATTAGTTGTTCCTTTAACGTTAATCAAGCATTACCTATTACAGTACCCTAAAGATTATTTAACAAATCAATCTTATTTAGCACCTTATCCTGATGCACTAAGGTTAAGATATTCATATTAATGCTTTTCAAATTAATTAAGTCATCGGCTTTACAAAGTAGAGTATCAGTCAAAGGCAAGATGTTTATTTTATAAAATGTTGTACTATTTATAAAATAAAGCATCAGTCATTGGCTGTTTACCATTAGCAATGATTATAAAATTTGTTAAACGGGCAAAATTACTTTCAGTCAATGATAAAGGAATAAAATTTGTTACTTTGGTTTCGCAATGATCTTAGAAGTCATGATAATCCCGCATTACAGTATTTTTTAAAAAACAATCAAGATAATGCTCCCCTTAAAGCCGTTTTTTTCATCTCTGAACAACAATGGCACCAGCATGATTGGTCTGCTATAAAGATTGATTTTATAAAACGCCATGCCATAGCACTTCGCGAAGAGCTTCTGTCAGTTGGTATTGAGTTAGAATTAGTTGACGCCGCTACTTTTGAAGATCAGGTTTCATACTTACAAGCGCGTTGTGAAAAAGAAAATATCAATGAAATTGTTGCCAACAGTGAAGTCGAATTTAATGAACAAAAACGTGATAAAGCTATTGTTGCACTGGGTATAAAGCTCAGTTTATTTGAAGCTGATGTTATTGTGCCTAAGGGAAAAGTTCTTAATTTATCTAACCAGATGTATAAGGTTTTTACTCCTTTTAAACGTGCCTGGTTGACTTATGTTAAGCAACATAGCTTTGATTATTTAGGTAAAATAGAAACTAGTACCGCTAAAGTATCATCAGCAGATACTCTTTCTAATGCAAGTATATCTTCTGGTTGGCCACTGGTTGGTGACATTGAAAAACATGTACTTCCTACTTTCTTTAATGAAAAAATATCTGATTATCACGATCAAAGAGATATCCCTTCCATTAAGGGCACCTCGGGGTTGTCACCTTATTTAGCTGCTGGTGTCATTAGTCCCAGGTATATATTAAGAACTTTAATTAACGCCTACCCAGACATATTAATCGCTTCAGATAGTCAAGAATTTTCATGGTTAAATGAAATCATATGGCGTGAATTTTATAGAAATTTAATGTTTCATGAACAAAGGCTTTCTAAACACCAGTGCTTTAATGAGAAGTACCAAGGCGTTAATTGGCATTATGATAAAGGTTTGTTTGATGCTTGGTGTCAGGGTAAAACAGGATATCCGCTAGTAGATGCCGCCATGAGACAACTCAATCAAACGGGTTGGATGCATAATCGACTTCGTATGGTTGTCGCAAGTTTCTTGACTAAGCATCTATTAATCGACTGGCGTCTTGGTGAAAAGTATTTTATGAGTCAGCTAATCGATGGTGATTTAGCCTCTAATAATGGTGGCTGGCAATGGGCAGCAAGTACGGGTTGTGATGCACAGCCATACTTTAGAATTTTCAACCCGATAAGACAAAGTGAACGTTTTGATCCAAAAGGCATTTTCATCCGTAAGTATTTACCAGAGTTGGGAAGTGTTCCAGATAAAAATATTCACTTTCCGCATTTGTTTATAGAAAAAAACAAAAAAAATATTTATTGGCCACCAGTTGTTGACCATAAAGAAGCTAGGTTAAAAGCTCTCGCTTTCTATAAGGTATAACTGGCTTACTTATAATTTTAGCTAATCAGAATTTCTATGATTAGCTAATGCCATTACGGTAACAGCAATGCAAAATAATGCCCCACAGGATACATCAACCACTTCGCCGTTTTGGTTAAATAACTTTGTTAACGTTTATCAAACTCTTTCTACCGACAACCTAGATCTTCTGTCAAAGATTTATCATCGTGATGTTATTTTTATTGACCCCATTCATGAGCTTAAAGGCTTTGATAACTTATTTGAATATTTTCAAAATTTATATCAAAATCTATCGACTTGTGATTTTGTTATTACTAATATTATTGCTGAAAAAGATCAAGCTGCTATTTATTGGACGATGTCATATCAACACCCCAAGTTGAATAAAGGTAAACTTATCACTGTAATAGGCCACTCCCATATTAAAGGTTATGAAGATAAAGTCATTTACCACCGAGATTACTTAGATCTTGGCGCAATGCTTTATGAACAATTACCTGTTTTAGGTAAGCTAATAAAATTAATTAAGCAAAAGGCGGCAAAGTAATGGCAATTCGTACTGTTTTAATCACAGGCGCCACTTCAGGTATTGGCCACGCTTTATATGAAAAATATTTAGCGCAGGGTGACAATGTTATTGCTTGTGGACGTGACAAAAGTAAATTAGATAAGCTGTGCAGTAAGGCTTTTAAAACATTGGTATTCGATATGACCAAACCTGCCCAGATAGAGTCTGCTGCTGTTGATATCAAAGAAATCGATATCATGATATTAAATGCAGGCGACTGCCGTTACATCGACGATGCTAAGCATTTCGACGGCAAACTATTTAGTGATATTATTGCGACAAATTTATCATCATTAGGTGCTCTTTTAGAATTTTTCTTGCCGCTCACTAACAAAGGTGGGCAGGTGGTATTTGTTAGTTCTAGTGCAACAATCGTCCCTTTTCCAAGAAGTGAAGCATATGGTGCCTCAAAAGCAGGTATGGATTATTTAGCGAATAGTTTACGACTTGATCTGGTGGCTGAAAATATTGGTGTAACATTGGTACATCCTGGGTTTATCAAGACGCCTTTAACAGAAAAAAATACCTTCGATATGCCGTTTCTACTATCTAGTGAAGAAGCCGCTGCACGAATTTTTAAAGGTGTTAACCGCCGAGCTAATTATTTGCACTTTCCAAAAAGGCTTACGTTGACCTTAAAGTTATTCTCTTTTTTACCTGCATCTCTTTGGCAATCAATTATTTTAAGGAAATAAAAAGCATGAAGCACATTGCTATTATTGGCTCTGGTATCTCTGGTTTAACCGCGGCTTATTTACTCTCAAAAAAGCACCAGGTAACTGTCTTTGAAAAAAATGACAAAATCGGTGGTCATACCGCCACAGTAGACGTTGAAATCGCCGATGAGACTTTTGCCATAGATACAGGTTTTATTGTTTTTAACAATAAAACTTACCCTAATTACTTGGCTTTATTGTCAGAGATTGGTATTGGTAAACAAGCTACTGAGATGAGTTTTTCTGTTCATAACTGTCAAACAGGTCTGGAATACAATGGCCATAACTTAGATACTTTATTTGCGCAAAGAAGAAATATATTTAATCCAAAGTTCTGGTTTCTTGTTAAAGAAATATTACGCTTCAATAAACTTTGTAAAAGTATTTATCAGCACAATGATTATCAGGAAGGGTTAACATTAGGTAAATTTTTAACTGATAATAATTTCAGTGCATTTTTTGCTGAGCATTATATTTTACCCATGGCTGCTGCTATTTGGTCAAGTTCATTAGCGCAAATGGAAGATGTTGAATTTAAGTTTTTTGTACAATTTTTCCATAACCATGGTTTACTTAATATCGCTGACAGGCCTCAATGGTACGTTATACCAAAAGGCTCTAGAAGTTACTTAACGCCATTATGTGCGCCATTTAAAGATAATATAATACTTAATGCTGATATTTCAGGGATTACGCGTAGCAACGACAAAGTTCACTTGCACTTTAACGAGCGCGCTAGTGAGACCTTTGATGAAGTTGTTATTGCCTGTCATTCAGATGAAGCCCTTGCCTTGTTAAATGATGCAACTGATAATGAAAATAGCATCCTATCTGCTATGCCTTACAGTGCCAATTCTGTGATTTTACATACCGACAAAACACTTTTACCTGATCGCGAGAAAGCGTGGGCAAGTTGGAATTACCAGCTCAGTCAAGATCGCTCTAAGGCAGCAAGTGTTACTTACAATATGAATATTTTGCAAGGCATAGAAAGTCAGCATACCTTTTGTGTGACATTAAACCAGAAAGAAGATATTGATCCGAAAAAAATATTAAGAGAATTTACCTATCACCATCCTATTTTTTCTGCTGATTCAATCACCGCTCAAAAAAGCAGATCACTCATTTGTGGTGTCGATCATACGCACTTTGCCGGAGCTTACTGGCATAATGGCTTTCATGAAGATGGTGTTAGAAGTGCTGTAGAAGTGGCTAAGAAATTTGGATGTTATATAGCACCTACTGTTAAAGGCTAAAAATGTCTGAATTATTCAACAAAAGCAATATTTATCAAGGTAATATAATTCACCGTCGCTTTAGTCCTAAGGCGCATAGCTTTGATTACTCTTTGTATATGCTCGCGATAGACGTTGATGATGTAGAAAATAATAGTAACAGTATGGGGATTTTTGGTTTTTCGTGGTTTCATCCTTTACGCTTTGTTGAAAAAGATTATGTCAAGGGTGAACTATCCTCTCTTAAGGACCGTATAAAACAAAAAGTTGTTCTATTAGATGGGCACAATGAGATAGCTAAAATTGTCATGTTGGTACAAGTTAGATGTTTTGGTATATATTTTAGCCCAGCTAATTTTTATTTTTGTTATAACGAAAAAAATGTATGTACTCAAATGTTAGCAGAGGTTAGCAATACCCCTTGGAATGAAAGACATTTTTATCTAGTCAATTTACTCAATAAAAAAACAGCTAATACCAGTAAAAAAGAGTTTCAGGTTTCACCCTTTATGGATATGGCAATGACATATTTTTGGCATGTAAAGCCGCCGTCATCTGAACACGATAAGCTACTGGTTAAAATTGAAAACAAAACAATTAATGAAGAGACAGGCGAAGTCAGTAAATTATTCGATGCCAGTCTTGTTATGAAAAAGAAGCCATTTACTAAGAAAAGTTTGTTGGCAATCTGGTGTCAACTTCCTGTAATGACGATAAAAGTTGTTTGGGGCATCTACTGGCAAGCAGTAAGGTTGTTTGTTAAACGGATACCCTTTATTGGCTATCAAAAATCAAATTAATATATAGATTGTAAAATAAGATTAAGGAGTACCAAATGGAACAAATTGAAGGTGTTAGAACTTTGCAGACCGCGAATTGGATAGATAAGCGTTGTCGTGACATGGTTCATTCTGTCTTTTCGAAGTTATCATATGGCCAATTAGAAGTCGTGGAAGGAACAGAGCATAACATTTTCCCTGAAGCACCAGGAAGTTCGCTGCTCAAAGGAAAGATCAATATACATGATATAAGTGTTTACCGTGATTTTGTTAAAGGTGGCAGTATCGGTGTATCCGAAGCCTTTATCGAAGGAAAATGGAGCAGTCCTAATCTTACTAATGTCATTAGAATTTTTGCTAAAGCACAACAAGAAACTGATAGCCTTGAGTCAAAAAAGTCATGGTTAAACAAGTTTAAGAACAGCATAACGCATTGGCAGAATAGAAATACTCAATCAGGTTCAAAGAAAAATATTCTTGCTCATTATGACCTCGGTAACGAATTATATACGCGTTTTCTTGATCCAGAAATGATGTATTCGTCTGCAATTTATCCAACCAAAAATGCCACATTAGACGAAGCTCAACTCCATAAACTGGAAACTATTTGTCAGCGTTTATCTTTGTGTGAGAGTGATCATTTACTAGAAATAGGAACAGGTTGGGGCGGTTTAGCTATATATGCAGCACAAAATTATGGCTGTAAAGTAACGACAACAACTATTTCTGACGCGCAATTTAATTATGCCCAGTCGCGTATTGAGAAATTAGGGTTACAAGATAAGATCACTTTACTCAAACAAGATTATCGCGATTTAACAGGATCATTTGATAAAGTCGTTTCAATTGAGATGATTGAAGCCGTAGGCTATGAATTTTTACCTAGCTTCTTTAAACAATGTAATGATTTATTGAAAAATGGCGGTAAATTACTTATACAGTCAATCACTATCGCCGACCAACGTTTTGATTACTATAGAAGTAACGTAGACTTTATTCAGCGTTATATTTTTCCAGGTGGTTTTTTACCTTCGGTAAATGTACTCTCAGATAATATTACCAAACATAGTAGTCTTGTTGTTGAACAGCTTGATGATATTGGTCTAGATTATGCGCAAACACTAGCACATTGGCGTGAAAAGTTTTTAGTTTCTTGGTCTGATCTTACTCAATTTGGTTATGATGAGACATTTAAACGTCTATGGTTATATTACTTTGCTTACTGTGAAGGCGCATTTTTAGAGCGTTCAACGAGTGCTGTGCATATAGTTGCGCGTAAATAATAAAGTGTTGCAAGCTTGCCTTATTTCTTAATCTTAATTGAATGGATTAAGTAAAGTGCGGGCAGCTTAATTAATAAGTAACCTATTAAACAAAATAGGCAATAATGCCTATTTTGTTGTTATAACATGCCCCAACCAGTCAAATATTAACCGTAATTTCAATATTTATCCTCACATCAACAGCTATATCGTAATACAAAGGTGTAACGGTGCCAATATTACTGTAAATTAGCCTATTGCTTTTACTTTATTGAATCCTTATGACACCAATTCGCTTGACCCAATACTCACACGGCGCCGGTTGTGGCTGCAAGATCTCCCCATCGGTACTCGATGTAATGCTTAAATCTTCATTGGTATTGCCTGAACACAAAGAACTATTGGTGGGTAATAGCACTAAAGATGATGCAGCCGTTTTTGATATAGGCAATGGCCAAGGCGTTATTTCAACTACCGATTTCTTTATGCCGATTGTTGATGATCCCACTGATTTTGGTAAAATCGCAGCGTGTAATGCCATCAGTGATATTTATGCTATGGGTGGTAAGCCGATAATGGCAATTGCTATTTTAGGTTGGCCAGTCAATATTTTAGCGCCTGAAATTGCCCAACAAGTACTTGATGGCGCTAGAGCTATTTGTGCTGAAGCTGGGATCCCTTTAGCGGGTGGACATTCTATTGATGCACCTGAGCCTATTTTTGGATTAGCCGTTACCGGTTTAATCAATAATGAGCAGATAAAACGTAATAATACCGCAGGTGTTGGCGATCTATTGTATCTCACTAAACCGTTAGGTATTGGCATTATGACTACCGCTGAAAAGCAAGGTAAATTATTAGCTGAACATGCACACCTAGCACCACAAGAAATGAAAGCTTTAAACATAGTCGGTCAAAAATTTGCAGCTCTAGAAACTGTTACGGCAATGACAGATGTCACCGGTTTCGCACTTTTAGGACATCTTTTAGAAATGTGTCAGGGTAGCAATGTTGCTGCTATTGTCGATTTTAAGCAAATACCTTGTATTGACTTTGTTAATGATTATATTGACCAAGGTTGTATACCGGGTGGCTGTGAACGTAACTTTACCAGTTATGGGGAACATGTTGGCCCGTTAACCCCTAAACAAAAAACACTTTTATGTGATCCGCAAACTAGCGGTGGTTTACTGGTTGCTGTTCAGCCATCAGGTAAGCTAGCCTTTGAAGCTTTATGCCAAGAAAATGGTCTGAATCTTCAACCTATTGGTGAACTAGTGGCTGCAACTTCGCCTACAGTGAGTTTATTGTAATGATTATAAACACCGCTGCGACAGAGCGACTAGACAGCAGCGATTTTCGCACTATTATTCGCAATAAAATTCCTTTGATGGATGTTCGCGCTCCTATTGAATTTGAAAAAGGCGCTTTTAACCAATCTGTTAACTTTCCGCTAATGAATAATGATGAACGAGCGGAAGTAGGGCTCTGCTACAAAAAAAAGGGACAAGCGGCCGCCATTAACCTTGGCAATGAACTTGTTTGTGGACAAAGTAAAGATAATCGCTTGGCACAATGGCAAAGTTTTGTTCAGCAAAACCCGCAAGGCTATTTATATTGTTTTCGTGGCGGTTTACGCTCTCAAACGGTACAGCGTTGGCTAAAAGAATCAGGTATTAATTATCCTTTGCTTATCGGGGGTTACAAAGCACTTCGTCAATTTTTACTCAACGAGCTAGAGCAACTTGCTCTACATCCATTAACTATCTTAGCTGGTAATACCGGCAGTGGTAAAACGCCTTTTCTTGCTCATTGTAGCAATAGTCTTGATTTAGAGGGGGTTGCAGGTCATCGCGGCTCAAGTTTTGGTGGTTTTGTTACCGCACAACCCAGCCAGATAGACTTTGAAAATAAATTGGCTGAATTATACATTACCGGTAATTATAGTTTAGATAAACCGTTGATCTTAGAGGATGAAGGGCGATTAATTGGTAGCGTACATTTACCTGAAAGTTTGCGACAAGCAATGACATTAGCGCCAATTGTGGTCATTGAAGAAAGTTTGGACTACCGTCTTGAACATATATTCCAAGAATATATTATAAAGATGACTGCGCAATATCAAACAGCGTATGGCGTAGAGCAAGGTTTTATCGCCTTTAGTGAATATTTAGCACACGGCTTATTTAAAGTACGTAAACGTTTAGGTACAGAAAGATATGCACAACTACAGATACTTCAAACTAAGGCATTCACTGAACAGCAAAAGGGTCTAACGCACTATCATTTAGATTGGTTAAAGCCATTACTTGAAGAATACTATGATCCTATGTATCAATATCAGTTAGGTCTCAAGGCCGAAAGGGTGATCTTTCGAGGTAACAATGCCCAATGTTTAGCCTTTCTAGAGGGTAAGTAACACACCAAACTAGATCAATAATTTCTACAGCCGCAATGAATGATACTAATAACAAATGCTTCGTATTGAGCGTTCTACATTACAGTCATATTGCGGCATATTCCCTCCCTTAAACGAGCAATTCACCTTAAAGTACGATCACTGAAGATATTTGTTAACAGTGGATTGATGTAAGACCCAGCGAAAATTCAAGTACTCTGACGTTAAATTTTTAAAATTTCATTAAAAACAGCCAATTAATCTATCGCTATTTATTAGCCGTGATTAAAAAATAGCGGTTTATTTACACTCGCTCATCAATTTATAACCTAAAATATAGTTCGTATACTAACTATTATTATAAGTTTTAAAGTATATTTATACCCATATATGTAGCTTATTATATTGATTTAAAATGATTTTATAGACTTACCTTCACTCTAGAACGATAACAGTAACTTGATAATTTCATTCAGAACCGTTAGAATTATAATTAATTGAACGTTCAATTAAAAATAATATTCGAGAAGTCAGTGCCTAAAATTGGAATGAAGCCCTTACGTAAACAACAGTTAATTGATGCTACCTTAGATTCCGTCGCACAATTTGGTTTACAAAACACCACAATAATAACGATCAGTCGGATCGCTGGCTTATCGTCAGGTATTATTAGTCATTACTTTGGTGGCAAGCAGCAATTAGTAGAAGCAACCGTTAAACACTTGCTTGAACAATTGAAGTTAGCGCTACTCGAACGTGTTAGAGGTCAACATCTTGAGCCAGCCGATCGACTTATGATGATTATTGAGGCTAATTTCACTCAATTGCAACGTTCTAAACCCGCAACAAAAACTTGGCTTAGTTTCTGGGCGCAATCAATGCATGAACCAGGATTGGCAAGGCTACAAAATATAAACAGCAAGCGCTTGCACAGCAATCTACTTTTTTCTTTTCGTCAATTATTAAATGACGATTTAGCACTCATCGCCACTAAGCAGGCAGCAGCTATGATAGATGGTTTTTGGTTACGTAGTGCATTAAGCCCAAGTCCTGAAGAAGAGTTCAGGCAAGCCGAGCAATTTTGTAAAAAATTTATAGTCGATCTGCTTAAGCAGTATGGAGAAATATCTTGTCATTAGTATGTTATAAAAACTTTATCGATGGTGCCTACATGGCAAATGATAGCGGCGAAACATTTGAAGTAATTAACCCAGCAACAGGGAAAGTTATCTACAAAGTTGAAGTTGCTGACGAAAAAATTAAACAGCAGGCAATTGCAAGCGCGCAACGTGGATTTGCTACTTGGTCTGCAATGAGCGCAATTGAGCGAAGTCGTATTTTACTTAAAGCGGTTGCCTTATTACGTGAACGTAACGATGAGTTGGCTAAAGTAGAAGTACTTGATACAGGTAAGCCATGGCAAGAAGCCTCAGTAGTCGATGTAGCATCAGGTGCAGACTCGATTGAATTCTTTGCTGGGTTAGCGCCAGGTGTTGAAGGTAATCAACAGTCGGTAGATGGCGATTTTTATTACACGCGTCGCGAGCCATTAGGCATTTGCGCAGGTATCGGTGCTTGGAATTACCCACTACAGATAGCTTGTTGGAAAGCAGCACCAGCGCTTGCCTGTGGTAATTCAATGATTTTTAAACCTTCAGAAGAAACACCTTTAGGCGCTTTAAAACTTGCAGAGATATTTACAGAAGCAGGTATTCCTAATGGCGTATTTAATGTTGTTCAAGGGGCCGGTGAGGTAGGTGCGTGGTTGTCTCATCATACAGAAATTGCCAAAGTGTCTTTTACCGGAGAAGTCGGTACCGGTAAAAAAGTGATGGCAGCAGCCGCTACTACACTTAAAGATGTCACCATGGAGCTTGGTGGTAAGTCGCCATTAATTATTTTTGATGATGCTGATGTCGATAATGCGGTTTCTGCAGCGATGTTAGGTAATTTTTATACTCAAGGCGAAGTTTGTACCAATGGTACACGCGTATTCGTTCAAAAATCTATTTATCCCGTTTTTATTGAAAAGTTACTTCAGCGCACTAGCCAAAATATAATTGCCGGTGACCCTATGGTAGAAGAGACTAACTTTGGTGCACTGATTTCTTTAAAGCATTTAAATCTAGTGATGAAATACATCAAGCTTGGCGTTAGTGAAGGGGCAACCTTATTACATGGCGGGAAAACCCTTCAGCCAGACAATGCACCGGGTGGTTATTTTGTCGCTCCTACTATTTTTACCGACTGTACTGATCAAATGACTATTTGCCGCGAAGAAATTTTTGGGCCAGTGATGTCTGTATTAACATTTGATGACGAAGACGAGGTAATAAAACGCGCAAACTCGACTGACTTTGGTTTAGCCGCAGGTGTGTTTACACAAGATATTACTCGTGCTCACCGAGTGACCCATCAAATGGAAGCAGGAATTTGTTGGATAAATAGTTTTGGTGCTTCTCCGGCTCAAATGCCTGTTGGCGGTTATAAGCAATCTGGCGTTGGCCGTGAAAATGGTCTGGTAACACTCGATTATTACACGCAAATAAAAGCGGTGTATGTTGGGTTACAGCCATTAGACAGCCCGTTTTAATAAAGTTAAAGCTTAGTTAGCGTCCTTAAGCCTTGAATAGTTGCCAAAATTAAATGTTGGCAACCAAAGTAATAAAGTTGAGTGTTAAATGAACAGTGATAATTATGATTACATTATAGTCGGTGCCGGCTCTGCTGGTTGTGTATTAGCGAACCGTCTAAGTGAAGACAGCAACAGTAAAGTCTTGTTACTTGAGACTGGCGGCAGTGACAAAAGCATTTTTATTCAAATGCCTACCGCCTTATCTATTCCGATGAATACCAAGAAATATGCATGGCAGTTTGAAACAGAGCCAGAGCCTAATCTTGATGGCCGACGTATGCATTGCCCTCGTGGTAAAGTATTAGGCGGCTCATCTTCAATCAACGGCATGGTGTATGTTCGTGGACACGCGCGTGATTTTGATGAATGGCAGGAAAACGGCGCCCAAAACTGGGATTACGCTCATTGTTTACCGTATTTCAAAAAAGCAGAAACATGGGCATTTGCCGGTGATGAATATCGTGGAAAAAATGGACCACTGGGCGTTAATAATGGCAACCAGATGAAAAACCCATTATATAAGGCCTTTGTTGATGCAGGTGTTGAGGCCGGATATAGTGCAACCAGTGACTATAATGGTACTCAGCAAGAAGGCTTTGGACCAATGCACATGACGGTAAAAAAAGGGGTGCGCAGTTCAACCGCTAACGCCTATTTACGACCAGCAATGGCACGTGCAAATTTAACCGTGATAACTCATGCTTTAGTACATAAAGTATTACTTAATGGCAAAAAAGCAGTTGGCGTACGTTACGAACGCAACGGAAAAACAGTTGACGTTGCTGCTAATAAAGATGTTGTTTTATCAGCAGGTCCTGTTGGCTCGCCCCACATACTGCAACTATCAGGTATTGGTCCTAAAGCTGTCCTTGAGGATGCCGGTATTGAATTGATACATGATTTACCTGGCGTTGGCGAAAACTTGCAAGATCATCTTGAGTTCTACTTCCAATTTAAATGTAAGCAGCCGATCACCTTAAATGGCAAGTTAGATTGGTGGAGTAAATTGCAGATTGGTGTTCGTTGGATCCTAACAAAGAAAGGATTAGGCTCGACTAATCACTTTGAATCTTGTGGATTTATTCGCTCTAAACCAACCGCAGAATGGCCAGATATTCAATATCACTTTTTACCTGCAGCGATGCGTTATGACGGCAAAGAGGCCTTTGCAGGTCATGGTTTTCAGGTGCATGTTGGTCATAATAAACCAAAAAGTAGAGGTTTTATTAAGGCTTTGTCAAGTGATCCTAAAGCACACCCGCAAATACGCTTTAATTACCTTGAGCACGAAGAAGACCGCGAAGGTTTTCGTGCCTGTGTTCGCCTAACCCGAGACATTATCAATCAAAGCGCATTAGATAAATATCGAGGTGAAGAAATACAGCCAGGCATTGGTATCCAAAGTGATGACGAAATTGACACTTTTGTTCGTCAATTTGTTGAAAGTGCTTACCATCCGTCATGTTCATGCAAAATGGGCACAGATGAATTGTCGGTTGTAGATCCCCAAACCCGAGTACATGGTATTGAAGGGTTAAGGGTTGTTGATTCGTCAATATTTCCAACTATTCCTAACGGTAATTTAAATGCACCAACCATAATGGTCGCTGAACGTGCCGCCGACATTATTCGTGGCCGAGAAGTTTTATCGCCATCAAACGCCCCTGTCAGCTTAGTGCAAAATTAATAGCAATTGCGCACTAAAGCCAAATCTAAAAATTAACTAACGTTAATCGTCAGTACGCGGTTAGATCTTAATTTTCGCCATCAAGATATTTTCATGATGGCGACAATTGAAATCTTCAGCTTAAATTTGCCGTGTACTTTTATAAACCTCAAAGAGGAGTACTACTTGTTTATATTAATTAATACCTTACTCAGGAGACAACTATGACTACATGGTTATCAGCTGGGCTGATATTTACCTTCACCGCCATCGCCTTTGTATTATATCGGTGGGGCAATATTCGCTGTGTCGGTGTAACACCGGTTAAAACATTTACCTTTATTGCTATATTGTTTACCTCTGGGCTAGATGTTGGCTTGATCATGTTTCCGTTAACCGAATTTGCCGGATATGCTGATTTAGCAACCAACCCCGAATATGGATTTACTAACCCGTTGGCCATAGAGTTTGGCTACTGGGCATTTCTTATCTGGGGATTTTACTTTCTAACTTGTTTCTATTTTTGTGTGATTGAACCTCGTGTACGTTTTTTTGAAATTCCACTGGTTAAACTGGTAAATAACGTAGTTATTATTGGTACCTGTGCTTTTACCGCCTATTTATTATTAACCAATTTACCTTGGTATATGCCTGAACTTGGCGATGGTGAATCTATTGTTAGTAGCTTCTATTTGATTGTATTTTTAGTCATAGCTGCAGCGGTTTATTCAAGTACTAATATTCGTTACGTAAAAATATTAAGTTTGGCAACTACTTGGTTATTTTTGGCATTGATTGGTCTAATGTGGGGTGGGGCTTTTCTTTCAGAAACCTCAAGTATTGGTGAGTTTGCCAACACTATCGCGATGATTGGCGGTTACTTTGGTAATATCCACGAATTTGCTTTGCCTCTTAATGATTACCATGAATTTTACCTTTATTGGTGGTTTGCTTGGAGCATTATGATTGGCCAGTTTACTTCTCGGTTTGTTGGAGGTCTTCGTACTTATCAAGTATTGGCAGCGATGTTGGTTTTTCCTTCTATTCCAATCGCCATATGGTTCTCAGTACTGTATTACTACAGTGCAAATGGGCTAGAGACCGCTGGTTTCTATAATATCGCGATGGCATTTGTTGGCATAACCTTCGTTATTAACTCACTTGATTCATTGATCCGTCTCTATACTGATAATTTGAACTTGAGTGTTGCAAGGCTGGGCAGAGTGAAATATTTCTTCGGCAACTTAATTGCTCTTAGTTTACTTACCCTGTTATTTAAATTAGATTTCTTGCAAATCCAATGGGTTGGCGCTGTCGTTATTGGACTCTTTTTTACTTGCTTTGGTTATATCCTGTTTAACAAGTTTAAAGCCGTTAGCGAAATTGAGCGTTCACCGAAAGAAAATAAAATTGATTTTACTAAAATCGAATTAGTCGAATAGCACCGACCATTTTGTATTTGAATACTAAATAAAAAGAGAAACTAAATGAATAAAAGTATTATAGCTATAGCCGCAAGTTGCCTATTAACATTATCTTCAACCGCACTAGCTGATGTGTCTGCAACAGTTAACATAGCCTCTGATTATACCTTTAACGGTGTTAGCCAAACAGGCAACGATCCAGCATTACAAGCGAGTTTGGATTATGCAGATGATAGCGGCTTTTATGCTGGAACTTGGGCGTCAAACGTTGACTTTGGTCGCTATGAAGACACTAACATTGAGTGGGATGCCTATGTTGGTCAATATTTTCAACTTAACGAAAAAATAGGACTAGATGCAGGTATTGCTTACTATACGTACCACGGCGATAACGTGTCAGATACATACAACTATCCTGAAGCTTATGCAAAATTTGGCTACAGTTCATCGATGGGTAATAGTGAAGTAAACTTTTGGTATAGCTGGGATTATTTTGGTCTTGATGTTAATCATTATATTGCTATGGTTGCTCATACGTTTGAAGTTAAACCGGGTCATAATATTAAGGTAAGTTTTGATCGTTCAATATCAGCGAATAAAGATAAATGGTCGTGGAACGCTAAAGATGCTTACAACCATTACCGCGTTGAATATATGACCCATTGGAACGGCTTTGATGTTGATCTTGCTCTTGAAGATACAAATATGAACATTGATTTGGCTGATACCCGTGTCGTGTTATCTGTATCTCATACCTTCAGCTTATAATTGTATTGGATTAAGTAACGTTTATTGTAGGTAGTTCAACGAGCTATCGACTTATTATCCAAGCCTCAGTGGTTATCACTGAGGCTTTTTTTAGTGTTATGGATAAACAGCAACGGTAGTTTTTAGGCTTGGTTATACCCGGTCACCATGACTTTATTAGCTAATTTACCCCTTTAAAAGACGAATACCTGACTAATTAAAAGATTTACTCTTCCTGAAATTGCGCTATCCCTGTATTATCACCCGATAAAATTTACGTTAATTAATGTTTAAAACATTCAGTGATATAAAGAGCGATCATGACTAAACCACATAAGCCCCAAAGCAATGCTATGCTTAAAAGAGCCCACGAAAATATGCCGTTAGGGGTTGCAGACAGCTACCGTTATTGGGGTGAAGAAAACACCGTATTTTTAAGCAGCATGAAAGGCTGTACCATCACCGATTGTGATCAACAAACGTTTGTTGATTTTCGTTTAGCCTATGGCCCAATTATTCTCGGCTATCGTGACGAACGCGTAGACAATGAAGTGATTAACGCGATCACTAGCGTTGGCACCATTTCGGGTTTCTCTACCGGTCTTGATTCTGATGTGGTTGAATTGGTGAAGTCACTTTGCCCTAATATCGATAAAATGCGCTTTGCTAATTCAGGTACCGAAGCGGTTATTGGCGCAGTGCGCACCGCTCGTGGATTTACAAAACGTAATAAAATAGTCGTGGTTGAAGGTGGCTTTCATGGACTGCATGATGAAGTGATGTGGAAATCTGATGTAGATAACTGGGAAGTCACTGATGAAAACGCGCCTGAAATTATACCTTTTGGCGCAGGTATCCCACAAAGTACGCGTGAACATCAAGTAAGTGTACCGCTTAACGATTTTAAAGCTATCGATACTGTTTTCGCTGAACATGGTCATGATATTGCGGCTATATTGATTGAACCTATCATGGGTAACTGTGGCTCGATTGCCTCAACGCAAGCCTATATGCAAAAGTTGCGTGACACTTGTGATACCAATGGTTCTTTGCTAATTATGGACGAAGTCAAAACGGGTTTTCGTGTTGCCAAGGGCGGAGCACAAGCCTTATATGGTATCTATGCTGATTTAACCACGTATGCAAAAGCTATGGGCAACGGTTACCCGATTGCTGCTTTTGGTGGTAAAGCTAATGTTATGGATGCTATATCATTTGCAAAAGACGGGGTAACTCACGGCGGCACTTATACCGCTAATATGGTGGCACTGAGCGCAGCTAAAGCGACATTAACCGTGCTTAAAGAAACCGATGCACTTGAAACGATTGCGACAGTAGGTCAAAAAATTCAAGCGTTACTCTCAAGAGTATTTACAAAATTTGATATTGAACATTGTTTTGCAGGACCCGATGCAATGTTTGGCGTACATTTTGGTAGTGAAGTACCACAAAATTATCGTGATTGGAAAAAAACGAACAGTGATCTTTATACGCAATTCGCGCTTAACTTAATCGACAATGGCGTTATGTTAGAGCCGGATTCACGTGAACCTTGGTTTATTTGTGAAGCCCACCAAACTGTCGATCTTAAGTGGTTAGAGCAAGTTGCTGAGCAATCAATGAGCGCCGCGATTAACGCGCAGTAACTAGAAGTTTTTTTTCAATTTGTAGACCTAACTTATTATTTAGGTAGCCTAGTAGTAAAAATTTATCGCTATTGATCCGACGTCAATTAGCGATAAATGGACTAAATTTTCATTGCTTAATGCCATGTTAAGCAGTGAAACCTAAAATGGATGTTAATCCTCAATGTTATGCTTTTTATAAAGTAATTTAATAAGTAACAACTATATCAATAACTTAAAGGTAACGCGTTACTTTTGGTTGTGCGTATTTATATTGGCTTAGCCATGGAGTGGTTAAATATCTAACGATGTTAGTTAAAGCACAAGCACTTTAAAAACATATACGGCTAAGGTACAAAAGCCCTGACTACTAATCAATAGATTCAAAGGATATGAGTAATACTATGAGCATAAAATTCAGCCCACTTTCTAAATATGACGTTAATTATAGAAATGTTATTGAGCTTTATAAAGAGGCTTTTACGACAGTAAGGCGTGTTCCTTCTTGGTTGCTTCGCTTCATATTGAGAAAAGGGAAGGACGGCTTTAGCGTTCTTTATGAAAATAATAACTGGATTGGTTTAATCTATCTTACCGAGTATAAAGATACTGTTTTTGTTCATTTCTTTGCTATAGCAGAGGATCAGCGTTCGTCTGGTTATGGGAGTAGGGTATTAGGCGCATTGAAAGAGAAGCATGAAAACAGAGTTGTATTAAATATTGAAGAACTTCAAGTACAACAACAAAACTATCCACAACGAGTTAAACGAAAAGCATTCTATTTAAACAATGGCTTTAGTTCTTCTGGTTACCTAGTTAAAGAGCCAGGGGAGGTACTTGAAATGCTAATACATGGTGGCAGTATCTCCAAAGAAGAGATAGAAGCGATCTATAAAAATCTCTTTGGGGGTATTTTGGGTTCACTTTACCGACCTAAAATAATACCCATTAATGAATAATGTCAACCGTGTATCAAAACAGTCAGTCTCAATGAGGATAAAATGGCTAGATTAAAAAAGTAACATCGAGAAATACAGCAAGAGAACTGCACTTTTGGTGAGTACCTTTTCTTTGCAGCGGCAATTATAGGTTTACTGTTACTGTTGCGTTTTTCACAGCCACTTATTAAACCTATACATAACAAACCTACTAATAAGTAGCATTCATTAATTGTAGCGCTTGACTCCATCTCATTGCATTTTACTAATGAGCGGGTTATTGCTGTTATTATGCAATTAAGATTTCACTCTCCAACAATAAGAAAAACAAAAATGACAAGTAGAAAAATACATAGACTTATAGGTTTAATCCTCATATTACCAATGTTTGGTTGGACAATTACCGGTGTCATATTTTTTATAAAACCCGGCTACAAAGGGGCTTATGAACAATTATCATTAAAAACTTATCCCCTAGAAACACAGTTATTAGTTGATCCAAAAGAAAATTGGAGTGAAGTTAAACTCATCAAAACTATTTTAGGACATCATTTATTGGTTAAATCGCAAGGAAAAACGGAACATTTAGACCCTATTACGCTTCAAGTTAAAGGGTTGCCAACTAAGTTAGAATACAAACGCCTTATTGATGATGCACTTTCAGAAAATAAAGAACGTTATGGCGACATTATTTCTATTGATGGAACAAATGCAAAAACTAGCACAGGTGTTGAAATAAATCTTGATTGGGTAAGCTTAAGGTTAAGCCAGAAGGGCGATGATACTAAGTTAATCAACAGACTTTATAAAATTCATTACCTTCAATGGACACCATTTAAAAATGTAAATTTAGTTTTTGGCGTTTTAGGTTTATTACTATTAGCAACCCTAACCACCTTTGGTATACGGCTTTACATTAAAAATAGAGAGTAATTGCTTAGTGGAGGTATCGGTATTAACCGATACCATACCCGGTTTTCGCACCAAACCTAGATAGGGATATAAACACTTATTAAATAATAGGGCGTTAGGTATAGCTTATCTAATGGCAGTTTATCCTGCTGTTTATTTTTACATCAGTAAATAATAAATAATTATGCTTAATTTCAATCATCATATATATTTAATAGGGGTATAACTAAGAAAGGGCACCTAAGTGACTAATAGTGAACAACAATTAGAGTTTATACGTTTATTATCATTAGATTCAGAAACTAATTTTACCAATACAGAGCATTTTTCTTTCGCGATGAAAAAGCTGTCAATGCTTTTGAATAGTCCATTCTTTATTTTTACCGTAGTTTACAAAGATATTCAAAATAAAAAGTCACATTACAATAGTTACTGTTTGAACACGCAAAATAATGAGCCAAGTGAAGAGCGTGTCGTTGTTAATGTAAATCAAAGCGAATTACCCGACACTATTTGTTTATTAAATCGTCAATTACAAGAAATAAAACAAAGTAAAAGCCAAGTCACTGTTAGTTTCTTAAACAAAACAGATTTTAGCGATTCTCAAGACGATAATTGCTTTGTGTTACCCTTTACTGTGGATGATGAGCTTATAGGTGTAATTAGCTATCAAGCGAATACGCCTAATACCGTGATTAAAACATCTAGCCCGCTCTATCAATTTATTCATTATGTTTTTTCTGCCGACCATACAAATAGGCAAAAAGGTACACAAATCAACACGCTTCAAACCGTATTGAACCTAATGCCACAGCGTGTTTTTTGGAAAAACAGAGAATCTGTTTATTTAGGAAGTAACAAAGCTTTTTCAAATGATGCCCATCTTAATTCGCCTTCTGACATTGTTGGAGTGACTGATTTTGATATCTTCCCTGAACAAGCAGAGCTGTATAGGTCAGATGACGCTCATACAATGACCTCAAGAGAGCATTTAATCGCTTCAGAAGAACCTCAAACCCATGCTAATGGAAAAACCATCTGGTTACGCACCTCTAAACGACCGATTATTAATGAGTTTAATGAAGTTATTGGTCTCGTTGGTACTTACGATGACATTTCTGAATTAAAAAATATGCAGGTCGAGTTAAGTAAAGCTCGAGATGAATTAGAAGAAAAAGTTGAAGAGCGTACGAAAGAACTAAGTCAAACTTACAAAAAATTAGCCGTAGCATTTGAATCATTAAAGTCAACACAAGACCAGCTTGTTGAGTCTGAAAAAATGGCGGCCTTAGGTAATTTAGTTGCCGGTGTTGCACATGAGATTAATACGCCTCTTGGTATTGCTGTAACGGGGGCTAGTAATTTAGAACATAGCGCGCAACTGATTAAAAAAGCTGTGGAAAGTGGAAAGATTAGAAGAACAGCGTTTGTTAATCAATGTAACAGCTTGATTGGTAGTAGCGATATAATTTTACGTAATTTAGAGCGGGCCTCTGAATTGGTAAGGAATTTTCAGAGGATAGCCGTTGACCAATCAAATGATGAAAAGCGTACAATAAATTTCTTTAAATATTTAAATGATATTATTTCGACATTGTCGTCTCGAGTTAGTGAAAAGAATATAAAAATATTTTTATCAGGAGATGAAACCTTACCCCTTTTAACATCACCAGGTACGATTGCACAAATAGTAACTATATTGATTGATAACGCCTTAACTCATGCATTTAAAGAAATAATTAATGGTCAAATAAAAATCAGTTTTAAAGTACAAAATGAAATGCTAATGCTTACGGTGCAAGATAATGGTTGTGGTATTGAAGTAGGAAAGATAGAAAAGGTGTTTGAACCTTTTTATACAACGCAACGGCAAAAAGGTTCTGGTCTAGGGCTAAGTATTCTCTATAACCTAGTCACTCAAAGTTTGAACGGTAAAGTTACCTGTTTTAGTAAGGTTGATGAATCTACACAATTTGTTATCGCATTACCCTTAGATTAAGAAACATCTTATATAAACTAAATGCTGGGGTAATGTATGCTTTGATTTTTCGAGTCGTTTATATGAAAAATCAAAATGACTTATTTGAGTTAAGCTCCATACAAACGGTTAAGCCATCCCAAGCGTAAACATATAAGCAATACGAACATGTAAAAGCTAATGTTTTTTTGTTACCCTTTAAGCCGATGTCATAGAATTTCAAACAATAAATAGTTAAATGTTTGTGTTCTATATTTTTAACCAATAATTATTTGCCTGTTGAACAGGTATTAATCGCACAGGAGTTTTGATGAAGTATTTTGCATATGGTTCAAACATGTCCCTTATAAGACTTCAACAAAGGGTGCCAAGTGCCCAAAAAATTGACACAGTGAGTCTTAAAAATCATCAGTTGCGTTTTAATATGAGTGGCAAAGATGGATCAGGTAAATGCGACTCTTTTTATACGAATAATAGTGATGACGTGGTCGTAGGCGCTCTTTTTGAGATAGATGAAAATGAGAAACCCATTTTAGATAGAGCAGAAAGTTTAGGGTCTGGGTATAATGAAAAAACAGTATCCGTAATAAATGAACAGGGAAAAACGTTCGAAGCACTAATTTATTGCGCAATTAAAATAGACCCTTCATTAAAACCATATACTTGGTACCTAAATCACGTCATTGTTGGGGCAAAAGAAACAAAGCTATCTACGGATTATCTCGCTATTATCGAATCTGTTGTCTGTATAGAAGATCCAAATAAAGAGAGAGAAACAAAGGAACGGGCAATGTATAGTTCACACACTATTCAAAAAGACTGTGCCTGAGGAATTCAGCGATTTATAAAGGCATAAAATGGCATTTAAGCAAACAATAAGATTATTTGAGTTAGATTGGTTAATAGTCTTAAGTCAGCATTAAAAAGAGGTTAAAGCGTAACACCGTTCAGGACATGGGTTTGGGTAATATATAAAATCAAACTATATGTAAATCTGCAATCCATGTATACCTTGAGGAATTAGGCGAATATTGAAGTGTTTATATTTGATAATCCGTATTGGGTACATACATACCGCCGTTTTTAGCGTTTTTACCTTGTTTTTTTGACTGATATAAATAATTATCGGCACACTTTAAAAGATTATAGAAATTAAAGCCGCTGTTAATATCATGCAATGCAAATCCTGAAGAAACAGTTACTGAGATATTGTTTTTCTCAAAAATAATATCCAGCTTATCTATTGATGCATTTACACGTTCACTTAAATTACCTAACTCTGTTAAGGAAATATTTTCGCACAATAAAACGAACTCATCGCCTCCCCATCTTACGAGAACGTCACTGCTACGCAATTGATTTGAAAGTGTTGTCGCTATAGCTTTTAAAACTTCATCACCTGCGGCGTGTCCATAGTTATCGTTAATCGGTTTTAAGTTATCACAATCTACCATTACTACACCGACAGACTCTTTGGTAGTGCTATCACGTCGTTCAAATCTAGATTTAAGCCCTGGTAAGTAATCATCTAAGTAATTTCTAACGTAGCAACCTGTTAAATTATCGCGCATTGAATAGCTGATTTTTTCTAGCATCATTTTATTTCTATTTTTCCAAAGTAATAACATAACGAATGATAAAACACTTATTAGTATTATGATGAAGATAAATAGTTGGTTATATTTTTCACTTTTTTGTATAGCTATTTGATTTAAAAGTTTTTCGTTTTCAAGAGATGCAAATTTTTTATCTATGGCTATATTTTTATCCATTTCATAGAGCATATCGACAAACGCTTTAGCTTGATTAGAGTTTTGAAATTCAACATAAGCCAAGAGATGAATCAAAGTGTTCTTGTCATCATTTAAACTCTTGTAAATTTTCGCTAGTAAATAGTTGAGTTCAGAAACCTCTGTTTTATGGCCTAATTCTATTGCTATTTTAAGTGACTCCTTTGCATGAGCTAACGCTAGAGTAAAATTTTTCTGGGTAAAATAAAATGAGGCAATACTTTGATTTGTTATTTGGCTAAGACGAACATCTTGATTATTAACCGCTAAAGAAAGTGATTGTAATAGCAATTCTTCAGCTTTGTTAGCTCTTGCCATTCTTGCGTAAGTTAATCCTTCTAGCCGCTCTAAATAACCAATGCTTTCATAAATAGACTTAGCTCTATTAATTAATTTGAGGATATCTTGATTATTGCTATCGGGTTGATTAATTTTAACACCTGATAAATAGAGTATGGTTAAATGTTCGAGCTTATTATCTCCCAGAGAGGCAGCTTTTTCCAAA
Organism: Colwellia sp. BRX9-1; assembly: GCF_014077195.1. Lineage (NCBI taxonomy): Bacteria > Pseudomonadati > Pseudomonadota > Gammaproteobacteria > Alteromonadales > Colwelliaceae > Colwellia > Colwellia sp. BRX9-1. Next base: position 1,525 of record NZ_JACGVM010000022.1, on the reverse strand, counting down.
GACTTATTAAGACGCAACTCTGCTAAATCATATAATTGCAATTCAGCATAAATCAAACCTAAGTTAAGCAGTGCTCTAACTTCCATTTTTTTGCCATTATGCTCAACAGCGAAGGCATTTAGCTGATTAGTATACTCAATGGCTTTAGCATACTGACCTATCAGTAAGTATGCTCGACTTACTTTGTACAGAGCACTGTTGGTATACTTATTATAAGAAGTGTTATTAAATGCTTGAATAGAATCAGCTAAATATTCTTGCCCCTTAGCCTTATTGCCAGCGTTAATATTAAGGACAGCTAAATTTGCAAAAACAGCGGGTTTGAGAAATGTATAGTCTGAGTTGTTAATTTGTGTGAGCAAGGTGGAAATAAAAGCGTTATGTTGATCGCCTTGAAGGTGTATTAGGTTTTGTAATTTTAAATAGTTATTTATTACCTCATTATCATCGTGCTCACTTTCTGCAGAAGCCAAAAAGGGGAACAAAACAACCATAAATAATATTTTAAATACCCATCGATAAGCCAACATGATACCCGTAAAAAATTTTTTTTTAAGTTTAACATGGTTCTAAAAAAAACGGCATATAAAAAAGAAAGAGGACCAGTAGGCCTTAGATAAGACTCGACAATGATAAACGTTTCAATACTCTTGCAACAAAAAAACTCTAGTTGTTAATATTTATAGATTACCCGGTTTGTAATTATCAGAATAGCTACATGCCAATGTTGAAGTATATTTGCATTACATCAACAAGCATAAGTAGGGGAATGCAAACCACTTATTATCTTGTTTCTGATAAGAGTTAATATCATCTAATAATGGTATTTAATGAAAATATTTTTTACCGCAAGCGTTAGACAAAGTTACATATGCACATACTTTAAGATATTGTAGACATAATCAAAGGCTCTAAAAATAAGGCTTTTCATTATTTAATGTAGTTAAAGTTCAGCGAAGCACTTCAGCATCAAGTATTAACGCCTGAGTCAAGCCAGCAAAGATTTCTGGCCTTTATCTTAATGTTAGTAAGACAGTAATATTTGATGGCATTATTCGCGACGTCACATTACGGAGATAATTTGAATAGTCGATGGCAAAAAGATATCTGTTAGATGCCGCCATTAAGAGTTGATAATTATTACAGTTAGAAAAATCGAAGTTGCCCCACCTGATCACACACAAAATTTATAGCTTATTTACTATATTTTAAACAATAATTATTTTTACTGTTCTTTTATACAGTTGGTGTCGTTTTCCTTTCTTTTGCCGAAATACCGAAAGATTCGGTGTTGCACCTTTTGAAATATTTAATAATAATAAAATGTTAATGTTTTTATTATGTTGTAAAGTATGATAATTGTAACTGTAAATAAACAAAGAATGCTAAGTGTGGTCTACTGCTTAGTTTTTCGGTCTAATAAGCTGTTGAACTAAACCGCTTCGCGGGGAGTGGCAACTCCCTGACATATCACTGCATTTCAACCACACTTAACTTGCTACTCAACCTTTTTTGGAGGCAAGTT
>NZ_JACGVM010000018.1:0-89237 GCF_014077195.1 Colwellia sp. BRX9-1 | reverse complement strand
GCCTCGTTTGTCTGCTCTTATTACGCGACCTGTTTCATCTACAAGGGTTAAATAGTCCTTCAAGCTAAAGCGGATACCTGAGGTTTTCTCTTGATGTTCATTGCCCGTAAAAGGTAATAACGTTGAGGGTTGCTCTCCGATAATGGCTGCTTTGATACGCAGTTGAATACTGGTAAAACTCGATTGCTCAGGTGTTGGGGCAATGCCCGCACGCACTGGATTTAAATCTACATAAGCCATACAAGCAAGTAATGCCCCTTCATCGAGCAGGGCTTGAGATTTAAAGCGTCCTTCCCAAAAGTGCCCAGTACATTCATCTTCTTTATTGGCTTGTCGAGCAATAGGCTCGTTTAATGCCCGCATATACCAACTGATATCGATTAAGCGCTGTTTATAGACCTGTGCTGTTTCTTCAACCATTTCCATTTCGAATGTCGTTAATGATTGCTCTTGTTGATATTGACGGGTCAACAGGGTGCCTTTAAACAACTTATGCCAACGGAACAGTACCTCGAGCGTCGTCCAGTTGTTAGCTTTTTCACTATCAACATGAAGGACTAAATGTAAGTGATTATTCATGACAGCGTGAGCACAAATATCAATAGCAAAGACTTGAGATAATGTAAAAATACGCTGTTCAATCCAATGACGCCTGTGCTCGTAACTGACACCGGTTTCTTTATCAACACCACATAAAAAGGCTTTTCGAACGGTTTGACTGCAAATATGATAATACGGTGTATCAGATAAACTAATTTGTTGTGAACGAGGCTTGGGCATAATAATCACCACACTTATAAGAGGGTAATTTAAGTGTAGTTTATTATTGAAAATACAAACAAGTTATTATGGGTGGCTTAATTAATGTTTTTTATGAGGAGTACCGATAACACTACTTAAATCACATCTAAAAATAGACTAGTTACCATCATCATGAACGTTTAAGAAACATATTACCCTATCTCCTAAATTTTGCTTCTAAAGGCATAGATTTATTTGGTGTTAGTTACCTGCGGAACTAAAAGATATATTCTGATATCATCAAAAAAACTGTTTTTTGCTTAATGGGTTTAGTCATATAATCATTCATTCCTGATTTAATCGCTTTTTCAGTATCTTGGATACTAGCATGAGCTGACATACCAATAATTACAGTATCATTATCAAACATTCTAATTTGTTCTGTGGCTTGTAGTCCGTCTAACTCAGGCATTTGTATATCCATTAACACTAAAGAATAAGTATTGTTTTTCATTTTTTCTACTGCTTGTAAGCCATTCTCTGCTATATCAATTGAAATACTTAATGGCTCTAGTGTTTTTTTAGCTACAATTTGGTTGATTCTATTGTCTTCAACTAGCAAGATTTTTTTTCCATACAAAGCTGCTTTTAATTTTACTAAATCAAAATCAGCTGATTCTTCTATTTTTTTCTCTAACTTTTCAGTAGAGTATGTCAAAGGTATGGTGAATGTGAATTCAGTGCCTTTATCTCGTTCACTTTTTAGTGTGATTTCCCCCCCCATCATTTCGACTAATTGCTTACTTATCGCTAATCCTAATCCTGTGCCACCAAACTTTCTAGTGATTGAATTATCGGCTTGAGAAAAAGCTATAAATAAGTTTTTTTGTTGTTCTGGCGTTATACCTATTCCTGTATCTTTAACACTTAACTCTATGATAACGTTATTTTCGTTTTGTCTTTTTAGACGAGTGTTAATATCAATACTGCCATGTTCCGTAAATTTTATAGCATTACTAACCAAATTAATGATGATTTGTTCTATTTTTAGTGGATCACCAATTAAGTGGCTAGGAATCGAATCATCTAATAGGAAATTTAATGATATATTTTTTTTATCAATATCCGACTTACAAATTTGTGTTATTTTTTTAAGAATAGCACTAAAGCTAAATGAGATTTTTTCCAACTCAAGTTGCTTGGATCCTATTTTAGAAAAGTCTAATACGTCATTAATTATTTGCAGTAAGTGTTCACCTGAACGTTGTATTTGTTCAAGTGAATCATCTTTTTCAAATAAAACTTTGGTGTTTCTTCCTATTTCAGCAAAACCTAACACTGCATTCATAGGGGTTCTTATTTCATGGCTCATGTTTGATAGAAAAATAGATTTTGCATTATTTGCTGCATTTGCTTTATCAATAGCATCATTTAGCGCATTATTCTGAGACTTTATCTTTGATAGATTCTTTGAAATTTCTTGGCTCATGGTGTTTATCCCTTGAGCTAAAGTACCTAATTCATCCGAACGACAATCTTTAATTAAGTCTTTATAATTACCTAATGCAATGTTATTAACTGATTTGTTCATCACGATAAGTCGTTTAAAAACCAGCTTGTTCAAAAAATAAAGTGTAAGTGCAATAACGCTAAAAAGAAGTAGGGTGCCAACTAAAAAGAGAGGCAGAATAACAATACTTCCTTCCATTGCTTCTTTTGAAAATAAACTCATTGCATACCATTCTATTTCCTCGATATACACAATAGCGGCTATATAATTAACTTCATTAATTCTGATATCAATCGTTTTTACCGAATGACTATTAGTATTATTTTTTAGTTTTATTAAGCTGCTTTTATCTAGATCATCCCCGATGACTTGATGCCATTCTTTGTTGGACAAAAACTTTGAAAGAGAGGGATGATAACGACTGGTATTTTCATTCAAACTAGTACGAAATACACCATGATTATCAATAAGTACATCTAAAATATCTTGGTTAGAGGTACTGAGTAATTGATTAGTAATAGTTGAGACTAATGCGTAGCTTCCAACCGTTCCAATGACTTGATCATTTTCTCTTACTATATAATCAAAAAAAACATAGGTGTTTCCATCAATAGTATTAATATCAGCATCGACATAAAACTCATTATTTTCTTTTAGCTTTTTTGGTAGCCAAGAATTTTCTTCTAATTTCAGCGGAACCGTTTTTATGGTATTGCTCTCTTTATTCCAATCAATACTAGTAAGGGGGGCAATTGAAAGGATAAACCAGCCATAGCAATCTATAACTTGACAGTCTTTTTTAACAGACTGAATCGCTTTTGTTTTAAATTTTTCATTATCGTTATTTTTCATCCAGTCTTGATATGTATTATTGAGCAAGGAACGTTTAACTAGATTTAAGTTTTGTGTAAAATGACTGAGGGCTTTTTCTTTGTTGATAATGGCATGTTGAAGCACCATTTTTTTACCTAAATCTTGTTCAACTCCAGTAATAAAATCTTTTAAAAAATATGAAAAAAACACTAATACAAGAGTAAAAACCAAAATAATTAAAAAGATTATTCTAAGACGAATCGATTTGTTTTTTATGGATTTATTAGTCATCAATTGGGGCGATTTATTAATATTCTTACTGTAGTTATAAACCAAATATCATTATTAAGCAAAGCAAAGTCTATACTGATAAGGCAATACATTATATGTAACCTTATAGCTAACGGCACCTGCTGTTAGCGTTTGATATCGGGTATGTTATCTCCCCACTTAATTTAGGAGATAAACATGAGAATTACGCTTAGCCAAGAACAATGGCAAACCATCATTGACTATTGCCAGTGATCAACTTCGAGCTTTTATGCGTGGTGATCTGCTAATCATTGTAGGCGGACACCTGAAATAATTTATAATTTTTCGCGTCAAAATTAGTAAGAAAAAACAGTCATGAACCTTTTATAGTTTGGATGAAGTAGAATATTACTTTTAAGGTGATTTAGGTGAAATCGTCATATAAATTTAGATTGGTTTGGCGAATATTACTCAGACATCTCAATAAGCTGAACATAAAGAAATTGTAGATTTTATTTTAATAAAAATATTAATTGTAACTATATACGGTATCACTATTTTATCGGCTTACTATTTATCAATACACACTAAAGATATAGTTAATTTATTAGAACACTTGAATTACCATCGGGGGAAAGAGTTTCTTTCAAGGAGTCTCTATAAGTTTTTTCATAAATATCAATATTCATTTGTTGCAATATTAAAGTCAGTTTAGGAACCAATTTGTGATGTTTTTTATGGAGATAATGAAACAACGGTTCACGGCCTAGTGATTCACTGTAATGGCTGGTAGAAAATTTAGAATCGACGCTCTTAAAATAGGCACCTATCGTTAGAGGTAAAAGTAACACGTCAATTCTATTTTTATTTAACATATTAATACCTTCTTTGTGGCCATTAACTTTATAGCAGTCCACTTTCATTGTTGTTGATATTTTTTCCACAAGAATAAGTCCTCGAACACATCCCATCCGATAAAAACCATTTATGTTATTTTTCTTCTCCAATAGCTTTTTATTATAAGTAAACATTCTGATATCAATATGATTAATTGGTACTGGAATTTTTATTAAGTTGCCATATTGATTTTCAATTTTTGAAATTCTTGAGACATCACCATCTATTATGCCATTGTTTGCCAAGACCAAAGATCTAGCAATGGGTACATGTATTACCTTTAATTCAATACCTATTTTTTGATATGCTTTTTGAAGTATTAATTCAGAAAAATTTTGTAATACAGCATCTTCCCCTCGACTCAACGTTATTGATTTTGAAAACGTTGATAGTGAGAAAAACGATAATAATATAACAAAAGCACAAAATTTCATAAAACACCCAACCTTTAGAGCGAAATATAATTATAGCAGATGTAAATTGAGGGAAAAGAAACGTTATTGTTTTGTTCAAATACCCTAGTGGACTTCCTTGACTTTGCTTATAAACACCTCTAGTTGAGGTTACAATGTAACTCATTTGTTTTCTAGCAAGGTTAGGGAAGTTCATAATGTCTGTTTTGATGACACTGTGGGCTAATTATTGAATTGAAATAAACCTAAAAAATGTCGGCTTTCGGCTCATTGTGACTGCTAGGAATAGTGATTATGTTCTCAATTTACGAGCGCTTACTGTCCCAAAGCTGTAGGTATGGTTCTAACACCTTAGGTCTTCAAATCGGCATAAGTGACGGTTAAACAAAAGTCCAAACCAATTTAGTTTTAGCCTAATATTTGTAGGTTCTAATGTCCCCTTGGTGCGCTAAAGCGGAAATTAGCAAGTAGTTATAGCTAACGTCTAGTTCAAGGCTCAAAAAAGACACTCAGCGTTATTAGCAATAATGACTTAATTGAACGATAAGCAATGATTTAATATACTTCATTTCTCAGATTGTGAAATCATTTAACTTTATAAGTGACTATAGGTATGAAGACAATTGGCAAGCTCGCCAAAGAGTTAGATATAAATATTGAGACCATAAGGTTTTATGAAAAAAAAGGACTTATTTCTCAACCTATTAAGCCAGAAAATGGTTATCGTTTATATAGTAGTGCTATTGCAGACAAGCTTAGGTTTATCGCTAAAGCAAAAGCTCTTGGCTTTACATTAAAAGAGATATCCTCACTAATGTCTATGGAAAATAACTGCGCCCAAGTAGAAAGCCTAGGTTTGCAAAAATTGGATATAATTCGAAATAAAATATTTGATTTACAGCGTCTAGAGAGCGTTATTAGTAAAATGACAAATTCATGTAAAACCAATCAAGACCAATATTCTTGCCCTATTATTGACTCATTAAAGTAATTGTTGACTCCGTATCTGTATACGGGGTTTATCGTGATGATAAATTACTTAGGAATGATTCTATATGATAAACAAATTACTCGATAAAGTTGGCTCTGGTGGGGTTTGGATAGCAGCCCTTAGTTGTACTGCCTGTTTTCCTGCATTAGGCTCGTTGGTATCCGTATTTGGTTTGGGATTTCTTTCGTCTTTTGAAGGCGTTGCAGTAAATACTTTACTACCTATTTTCGCTACCCTTGCGTTACTCGTAAATATATATAATTGGTATCGCAATAAAAGCCATTTAAGAGGTGCTTTAAGTATTCTTGGTCCTACAGCTGTTTTACTAACACTATATCCTCTTTGGCAATATGGTTGGAGTACCTATTTATTCTACTTTGGCATAAGTTTAATGGTCGTAATGTCAGTATTAGATATTGTAAAACCTATAAAGGAGATAATATGCAAAGTATAAAATTAAACTCAACAATAACTTGTCCTGAGTGCGGACATAATAAAACAGAAAAAATGCCAACCAATGCCTGTCAGTGGTTCTATGAATGTGAATCATGCAAAGCATTATTAAAGCCCTTAAAAGGTGATTGTTGCGTTTTCTGTTCTTATGGAACTGTTAAATGCCCACCAATTCAAGAAGGACAAGGTTGCTGTAATAGCTAACCGTCTATGTCCGCTGTGGTGGCATTTTTGCCAGTAATGAGAGAATTATTGGTTCGGTCAAATCTATGTGTTTTGAAATACCCATAGTTGACGTAACCATTTGAAGTGGCTTGATTTAAGCTTGGTAATAAACAGTTCATATTGAAACCATAATAATTATATTGGACAAAAATGATAAAATTTAAAAAGTTATTAATTTCTTTACTAGGGTTTAGTTTTTCGATAGCAACTCATGCTAATTCTTTATGTTATAGCTCATGCACCTTTGTTCTAAAAAGTGAACAGTCTGGTGAATACAGCATTATAAATCCCGAAAGGGCTGTTAAGCGAATGACACCTTGGTCAACATTCAAAATTCCACATTCCCTTATAGCTTTAGATACAGGCGTCATTAAAAATACTGAAGTAGAGCTTACTTTTGATATAGCGGATTATCCAATTCAAAAGTGGTGGCCTAAAACTTGGTATGAAGCACCTATTTCTTTAAGGGAGGCTTATAAGTATTCGGCAGTTCCTATCTATCAAGATACAGCAAGTAAAATTAATAAAAAGAGAATGAGTCAATACTTAGCTGATTTTCAATATGGCAATCAAGATATATCATCAGGTATTGATAATTTTTGGTTGAATAAAAGTATAAAAATAAGTGCTAAAGAGCAAGTCGACTTCCTTCAACGCTTATATAATCATAAGTTAGCAGTATCGAAAAGTTCATTGATGCAGTTGAAAGACATCATGTTAGCTGAAACTACCGAAGATTATAAACTATATGCCAAAACGGGAGCTGGTGGAGTCGCTAAAGATAAGGCCCTAGGCTGGTATGTAGGGTTTATTGAAACCAAGAAAGAAACTTATTATTTTGCTTTAAATATTGATGGTAAGTCTTTCAAAGAGGTCATCAACACTAGGATTGATGCTGCAAAAGAGCAACTATCGTTAGCGGGAATAATATAACTTAATAATAAATAGCCACTTCAGAATAAAATGCCCTATTGGTACTGAGCTAGTATTCGTTTTATGATGAATGTCGGCAATGGCCAAGCAGACCTTTGGCTATGATAAATTAAACAAAAATTAAGACCGCTTTGTAGCTTCCTGACATAATCGATTAGAACAACCCTTCTTAATAGGAAACACCAACCTAAAGTAGAACATACTTAAGGTCTTTATAGTCTCTGATAACTGTTGATGGGTTTAATAGATGTGTAGATTTACGGTTAAGAGGTGTAAAAAAGTCAATTAAAGTCTAATTACATTGTTATATAACAGGACGATTATTTACAATTTATTTTGTTACATTAATTGCTACAATCTATCGATAAATTCGCAATATGTAATTTTTTGAATCAGCGAGTATATATGAGCTTGCAACACCTTCATGTGTACCGAGGCGTTACTTCTTGGGTCGCACGGAATCATCATGTAATTTATCCCCTAAAGACCTTATATCATCAGACTCACTTAGTTTAGGATCTGTCCGTAGTAAATTGGTCACTTGTTGAAGGGAATTTCTTTAGATACCATCTACAAATCAATAAGAGATAGTTATTTAGATTAGCCGTAACAATTTGTTTATTAAAGCAAAAACGGGATTACATCGCTGTAATCCCGTTCTTTAATTTGGTGCTCGCTACTGGACTCGAACCAGTGACACCTTGCATGTCATGCAAGTACTCTAACCAACTGAGCTAAGCGAGCAATTGTTAGTTGCTTTAACCAACGGGCGTCATATTATCGATATGAAATGTTAGTTGCAAGTAGTTTTATGTATTTCAATTTAAATAATTAACTGTTTGCTTATTAATGCGCCATTTCGACTCTTTTTTGAATGATACTGAGTCGCCAAGCTAATAATACGGCTGCAGTTGTTAAGCCAAAAATTATACCTATCCAAAAACCATAAGGACCAATCGGGTCAATTATCCAGTTGGTTAACCCTAAAATTAGCCCTAAACTTAAGCCAATGACCCAATATGAAAAGAAAGTAATGTATAAAATAGACTGCGTATCTTTATAGCCTCGCAATGCTCCCGCAGAAATAACTTGTATTGCATCGGAAAACTGAAATAAAGAAGCTAAAAACATTAAGCTAGCGGCTAACTCAATCACTTTTCTATCTAGCGTATATATTTCTGCGATGGGGTAGCGTAAAGCAATCGTTAATAGTGCAGTACCAACTGCAATAACAAGTGACAATATCAGTGAATAATTGCATATTTCTTTCGCGTTAGCTAAATCATTATTACCAACGGCATAACCCACTTGTATAGTCACGGCCATAGCTAAACTTAATGGCACCATAAATACTAAGCCTGAAAAGTTAATGGCTATTTGATGGCTTGCAACAACCTCTGCGCCAAAGGGCACCAGAATAATTGCGACTACGGCAAATAAACTCACCTCAAACAGTAATGACATTGCAATAGGAAAACCGATCGTCAGTATTTCTTTTATTTCTAGCCAATTTGGCCAGTAAAAACGTTCAAATAATGAGGCATGTTTTAATTTTTTTGATACGTAACAATAAATGAACATCGAGACAAACATAACCCAATAAACGATAGCTGTGGCGATACCACAACCGGCACCACCTAATGCAGGCATGCCAAACTCACCGTAGATAAAAATATAATTAGCCGGAATATTAATTAACAAACCTATGATACTGATGATCATTGTTGGTTTGGTATGCGACAAACCTTCAGAGTAGTTTCTTAAGACAAGATATAAACAAAAACCCGGACCACCCCAAACGATATAGCCTAAGTAGTCAAAAAGTAATTGTTTTAAATGACTTTCTAGTGGGATTTGTTCAATGACTAAGGGGGTGATCGCATAATATAAAACGATCAACAACAGACCTAAGGTTAATGCTATCCATGCGGTTTGATAGGTCGCTTTGGCAACGTAATGGAATTTTTTTGCTCCAGCAAGTTGCGATACTATGGCAGCAAGTGCCATGACTAAACCATATATAGTTAGTATTAAGGGTAACCAAACACTGCTAGCAACCGCTACTGCAGCCATGTCGGTTGCACTCACTCGACCAGCCATCACCGTGTCTGCAAATCCCATTAGGGTTTGCACAAGTTGAGCGATCAAAATAGGATAAGCCAATTTCATTAGGCTTTTGGTGTTTTTTCTAAAGTCAGTAATATTCATTAGGGAAGAGTGCTTATAAAACCATCATTTTAAGAAGAAAAATGATCAAGATGAGAATGATATAGGTTTAAAGCAGTTGTGCAATGTTTCTCTAGTGAATTTAGCCTTTATAAAAAACAATGGTGAAGCGAAAACAAGAGTAATAATTACTAAAAAACTTGTTCGTCATCACTGTCTATCGCTAATTGAATTTTTTGGCGGTATTCATCAATATGCATATTTAAGTGAATATCTCGACAACAAGAAGGGCACTCTTCGTAATAATCTTGATCACCAGCCGATGTATCTAAAGCTAAATGTAAGTGATGACCACAATGAGGGCAGCTAATACGTTTGTCTTTTATCGCTTGTAAGCTTGATTCCTGGGACATTTTGCCTCCTAGATTCTTTTGGTTACTGATGATTAAGTATGTTCATATTTGTAAAAATCGCTAACAAAATCAAAAATAAAGTTGTCTAAATTATTTAACTTACTGTGTGCAATCAATTTTATTTTAACATTAATGTAATGATAAAATTCGAGATAACAAAGCTCTCGATTGATCAATATAGATACCACCAAATAGATTTGCATGATTTAGGATATGATAAAAATTATAAATGAGCTTTCGTTGCTCATAGCCTTTTTCAAGGGGGAAAATATCTTGGTAACCCTGATAAAAATCATAAGGTAGTTGGCCAAAGAGTTCGGTCATCGCAATATCGACTTCTCGGTCACCATAATAGCAAGCAGGATCATAAATGACTGACAAAGAGTCTGTGAAGCCTAAGTTACCCATCCATAAGTCACCATGAACTAGGCAAGGTTTAACATCGTGATGATTTAATGCGTCGTGACAAATATCAGTAATATGGTCAATGTTACCCAGTGTTATTGATTTTTCGCTCAGTAATTGTAATTGCCAAGCAACTCGTTGTTCTGCGAAGAATGTTTTCCAATTACTACGCCAGTTGTTCGGCTGTAAAGTGTCGCCAATATAATTGTCGTGTTGCCAACCAAATTGTCCATGTGACGAACCTTTATGCATCAAGGCGAGTTGTGCACCTAAATTATACCAATGTTTTTCGGTAGCGTGTGAAAATGGAATGTAATCAAGCACAATAAAGCTTTTATCAAGGGTGCTTCCTAATGCTATAACTTCGGGGCAAGTGATTTGTTTAAGAGAACGTATTTGATTTAGGGCGTAAGCTTCTGATTCAAAATGGTTGAAGTGATTTTTATCTTTAATTTTAATAAAGTAATGATGTTGCTTATTGCTTAGTTGGTAAGCTAAATTGCTTTCACTTGTTGAAATAAGGCGCTTTTTTTCAATAGTGAATTGCTCACCGGTTTCAGTTTTGATTGCTTGCTCAATAGATTGCCACATAATGCACCAATTATTCATTGACCCTGTTGGTGTGAGTATAGTTAATAATTGAGCAATGTGTTTATTTTGCTGAGCTGATTTTAATTTTCAATAATTAAGTGAGCTATTTTATTGGGTACACCATCCCATTCTTGTGCATCGGCAGGTGCGGGTTTTACTTCGGTTATTCTCGGCCATACTTTAGCTAACTCAGCATTGAGTTCGATAAATTCTTTTTGATCTTCAGGAACGTCATCTTCTTGATATATAGCGCCTGCAGGGCATTCAACCGGACATAAGTCACAATCAATACAGTCTTCAGGACTGATGACTAAAAAATTAGGACCTTCATAAAATGCATCCACTGGGCATACTGCTACACAGTCGGTGTATTTACATTTTATACAATTGTCGGTAACTACAAATGCCATAACGTACTCTTTTGATGAGATGAAATATTTTCGAGCTGATCATACCTAGCTTAGCAATAATTTCAATTGTTGATTTAACTGAGAGGTATGTTCAGGTAAAATGCCGAAAAATTCCCTTTTCTCTTTTTGGAACCGCTCACTATGTTGCGTTTAACAAATATCCAACTGCCGCTTGATCATGAAGAAGCTGATATAAAACTGGCTATTCTAGATACATTATCAATTTCTGAAGATCAGCTAATTGATTTTACGGTTCATAAGCGCGGATATGACGCACGTAAAAAAGCAAAAATAGTGTTGATTTATACGCTTGATGTAGACACTCGCCTTAATGAAGAATTACTTGAAAAATTTGCTAAAGACAGCCAAGTAAAAGTAAGCCCTGACATGAGCTACAATTTTGTTGCCCAAGCGCCAGAAGTCTTATCACAACGACCTGTTGTTATTGGCTTTGGTCCATGTGGCTTATTTATCGGATTAGTACTTGCTCAAATGGGATTTAAGCCGATTATTTTAGAGCGCGGTAAAGAAGTACGTCAACGCACCAAAGATACCTTTGGCTTTTGGCGCAAAAAAATACTCAATACTGAATCTAATGTACAATTTGGTGAGGGTGGTGCAGGTACTTTCTCTGATGGTAAACTCTATAGCCAAGTTAAAGACAAGAAACATTATAGCCGTAAAGTGCTGCATGAATTTGTTGATGCAGGCGCGCCTGAAGAAATTTTATTTGTGAGTAAACCGCATATTGGTACCTTTAAGCTCGTTACTATGATTGAGCAAATGCGCGCTAAGATTATTGCGCTTGGTGGTGAAATTCGTTTTGAACAACGCGTTGACGAATTTCATTTTGATGAAGAGCAAGGTGCTGATGGACACAAACGTATTAATGGCTTAACACTGGCCAGTGGCGAACGTATTGATACCAATTATGTTGCCTTAGCCGTAGGTCATAGCGCACGTGATACCTTTGAGATGCTTGTTAAAAATAAAGTCTCGGTAAAAGCTAAACCTTTTTCAGTTGGCTTTCGCATAGAACATGAGCAATCAGTTATTGATGATGCTCGTTTTGGTGACAATGCCGGTAATGAAATATTAGGCGCTGCAGATTATAAATTAGTACACCATTGTAATAATGGTCGAAGTGTTTACAGCTTCTGTATGTGTCCTGGCGGAACTGTAGTTGCAGCGGCATCAGAAGAAGGGCGCTTAGTCACTAATGGTATGAGCCAATACTCGCGTCATGAGCGTAATGCGAATAGCGCAATTGTTGTTGGTATTGAGCCTAGCGACTTTGCTAATAAAGATGATCCTTCAGACGTATTATCGGGTATTGAATTTCAACGCCGTTTAGAAGAAACAGCCTTTAAACTCGGTGGAGAAAATTATGATGCGCCAGTGCAGTTAGTCGGTGACTTTCTTGCTGGACGTAAAAGCGGTGAGCATGGCGAAGTTAGCCCTTCATACAAGCCCGGCGTTAAATATTGCGACTTAAGTGAAACCTTACCTGATTACGCTATTGCCGCTATTCGTGAAGCATTACCTGCCTTTGAACGTAAGATAAAAGGTTTTTCAATGAATGATGCGACATTAACGGCTGTTGAGACAAGAACATCATCAACCATTCAAATTACCCGTGACAGAGAGTCACTGCAAAGCATTAATGTCGAAGGTCTTTATCCGGCTGGTGAAGGTGCTGGTTATGCCGGTGGTATATTATCTGCGGGTATTGATGGTATTAAAGTCGCAGAAGCGATGGCGCTGGCAATGATGGCAAAAAGATAAGTCTGTCTTTATATTGCAAATAAAGGGGAATTCCCCTATATTTGCGACCTCAAATATTTCCCAAAAGAAATAGTTTATATTATTAAAAATATATTCAAGCGTCACTTTGTGTGTGACGCCACTGAAATAAAGGAAAATTAATGCCTGTTATCACTCTCCCTGACGGTTCAAAACGTTCATTCGACAATGCAGTATCGGTAATGGATGTTGCCTTAGACATAGGACCTGGTCTTGCTAAAGCAACCATCGCGGGTCGTATCGACGGAAATCTTGTTGATGCTTGTGAATTAATTACCCAAGATGCTTCTTTACAACTTATCACTAATAAAGATAACGAAGCTCTTGAGATTATTCGTCATTCTTGTGCGCATTTACTAGGGCATGCTATTAAGCAGTTATACCCAAATGTTAAAATGGCGATTGGACCAACGATTGATAACGGCTTTTATTATGATATTGACCTTGAAGAGTCAATTACTGAAGACGATTTAGTCAAACTTGAAAAACGTATGACTGAACTAGCACGCACCGGTTATGAAGTTGTTAAGAAAACAGGTTCATGGCAAGACGCTTACGATGCGTTTACTGAGCGTGGTGAGACCTACAAATTACAAATTCTTGATGAAAACATCGAGAAAACTGATACGCCTGCTTTATATCATCACCAAGAATACATTGATATGTGTCGTGGTCCTCATGTACCTAGTATGCGTCATTGTCATCATTTTAAATTGATGAAAGTTGCTGGTGCTTATTGGCGTGGTAATTCTGACAACAAAATGTTGCAACGTATTTACGGCACAGCATGGGCTGATAAAAAGCAACTTAAAGCGTATATCGTTCGTTTAGCAGAAGCTGAAAAGCGCGATCACCGTAAAATTGGTAAAACATTAGATTTATTTCATTGGCAAGAAGAAGCACCAGGCATGGTGTTTTGGCATAACGATGGTTGGACAATTTACACTGAGTTAGAGAAATTTATTCGTGAAAAATTACACGAATATGATTATGACGAAGTTAAAGCGCCGATGATGATGGACAGAAGCCTTTGGGAAAAATCAGGTCACTGGGAAAAATATGCCGACGGTATGTTCACCACTGAGTCTGAAAAGCGTGAATACGCGATAAAACCAATGAACTGTCCAGGTCATGTACAGATATTTAACCAAGGTTTAAAATCGTACCGCGATTTACCTTTACGTATTGCTGAGTTTGGTTGTTGTCATCGTAACGAGCCATCAGGTTCATTACATGGCTTAATGCGCGTTCGTGGCTTTACTCAAGATGATGCTCATATTTTCTGTATGGAATCACAAGTACAAGCCGAAGTAAAAAAATGTATCGAGATGGTATACGATGTCTATGGTTCATTTGGTTTTGAAGATGTTGTTGTTAAATTATCAACGCGTCCTGAAAATCGCATTGGTAGTGATGAAATTTGGGACAAAGCTGAAGCGGGTCTTGCACAAGCATTAACCGACAGCGACATCAAATTTGAATATTTACCAGGCGAAGGAGCATTTTATGGTCCTAAGATTGAATTTACCTTAATGGATTGTTTAGGTCGTGCTTGGCAATGTGGTACAGTGCAGCTCGATTTTGCTTTACCAGAGCGTTTAGGCGCAACTTATGTTGGTGAAGACAACGAAAGATACATCCCAGTGATGATTCATCGTGCTATTTTAGGTTCACTTGAGCGTTTTATTGGAATTTTGATTGAAGAGTTTACCGGGAAGTTTCCGACCTGGTTATCTCCAATTCATGCAACTGTGATGAATATTACCGACAAACAGGGTCAATATTGTGAAAAAGTTGTTAAAAAACTAAAAGAAAGTGGATTTAGAGTAAAACTAGACTTGAGAAATGAGAAGATAGGCTTTAAAATCCGCGAGCACACTTTGAAGCGTGTTCCATATTTGTTAGTTGTTGGTGACAAAGAAATGGAAGCAGGCGAAATCGCTATTCGAACGCGAAGTGGTGAAGATTTAGGCAAAATGTCTGTTGATGACTTTATTTCTAAACTAAGTGAAGAAGTTAACTCTCGCAGTTAGCGTTGAAATTACTTATAATAACGTTTATAACATACATCAAAATATTTTATTAATCTGAGTAGTTGTTAAGTTAAAAATAACACCAGCTACTCGGAACAAAGTTCTTTGGAGGAACATGGCTATTAAAGGTGGACAACGAGGCGGGCAAAAAGAGCCAGCACATCGTTTAAATGAGTTAATTACAGGTATTGCTGATAATGAAGTTCGTTTGATTAGATTTGACGGAGAGCCTGGTGGCATCGTCACATTAGATGAAGCAATGGATCAAGCTGACGAAGCTGGTGTTGATCTTGTTGAAATAAGCCCTACGGCTAAACCTCCTGTACTCCGTGTTATGGATTACGGTAAGTTTATCTATGAAAAAGCTAAAGAACAAAAAGAACAACGCAAAAACCAGAAACAGATACAGGTTAAGGAAATTAAATTCCGTCCTGGAACAGATGAAGGCGACTATCAGGTAAAACTACGCAACCTGAAGCGCTTTTTAGAGGGTGGCGATAAAGTTAAAGTAACTTTACGTTTCCGTGGTCGTGAAATGGCTCACCAAGAACTCGGTTTACAACTACTAACTCGCGTTAAAAACGATTTAGAAGAGTTAACTGTACTTGAATTCTTCCCGCGTCGTGCGGAAGGAAGACAAATGGTGATGGTACTAGCACCTAAAAAATAATCAATAACCGGTATTTCAAGTAACTTAGTTTGATGTAAATTAAAATAAGTTCACCATTATTGATTTTAACGGGTAACTTTAGGCCTGAAAGTAAAAACTAACGTTTATTTTTGTTTATCCTTAAATAAACGCGTTAAGTTTTTCGCCTAAGTTGCTAAATTTCAATGGCAATGTTTATGTGTAATAGCACAAACATGAATGCGGAGTAATATTCATGCCTAAAATGAAAACTAACAAAGGTGCTGCGAAGCGCTTTAAAAAAACAGCCTCTGGCTACAAGTTCAAACAAGCTGGCCTTCGTCATATCTTGACTAAGCGTCGTACTAAAGTTAAACGTCATCTTCGTGCTAAGTGCATGATTTCGGCGGCTGACATTAAGTCAGTTAAAAAACTTTTACGTCACGGTTAATAGGAGAGATATAGAATGGCTAGAGTAAAACGTGGTGTACAAGCTCGTGCACGTCACAAGAAGGTTCTAAAGCAAGCTAAAGGTTATTACGGAGCACGTAGCCGTGTTTACCGTGTTGCTTATCAAGCAGTAACTAAAGCAGGTCAGTACGCTTACCGCGATCGTCGTCAACGTAAACGTCAATTCCGTCAGCTTTGGATCACTCGTATAAATGCAGCAGCTCGCATAAACGGTTTATCTTACAGTGTTTTCATTAATGGTCTTAAAAAGGCTGCTATTGAAATCGATCGTAAGATCCTAGCTGATATTGCAGTATACGACAAAGCAACATTCACATTCTTAGTTGAAAAAGCGAAAGCTGCTTTAGCTGCATAGAACTTGAAAAAGCTTTGAGATAAGGACGCCATTAGGCGTCCTTTTCTTTTTTTAATCATACTAACTTGTTCTTTAGCTCACTTTCTGCGTTTTAAAGTACTTACTAATAGTTATTAGCTCCGTTCTTTACTTTGGAAATTAAACTAAACACCTTGGTTATAATGTATTAAAATGTTTTTATTAATTATACCGAATACTATTTTATCTTTTGGGATAACGCGCAAAGATATTATTCGCTACAATTAATATTAACTTGATAATTAAGGTTTAAACCGATGAGTCTTGCAGATCAAATTTTAGCGGTAAATAATGATTTACCTATTCGTACCGATGCACCAGTTCACAGCGGTAAAGTGCGCAGTGTTTATTGGTTAACCGACGCGGATAGTAAGCGACTAATTCAAGAGAAAGGCTATGATGTTGCCGACGACACACCTTTAGCCATTATGGTTATTAGTGATCGTATTTCTGCTTTTGAATGTATCTGGCAAGGCGAAGGTGGTATGCAAGGTGTACCTGGAAAAGGTGCATCACTGAATGCTATATCAAATCATTGGTTTAAATTATTTAAAGATCAAGGTCTAGCCGATAGTCATATTCTTGATATTCCACATCCGTTTGTTTGGATCGTACAAAAAGCTAAACCTGTAATGATTGAAGCTATCTGTCGTCAGTATATTACCGGTTCTATGTGGCGTTCATACGTAAAAGGTGAACGTGATTTTTGTGGTATCGAATTAGCTGAAGGATTATTGAAAGATTCAAAGCTACCTGAACTTCTACAAACACCTTCAACAAAAGGTATTTTAGAAGGCATTCCGGGCGTTCCTGCGATTGATGATGTTAATATTACTCGCAAAAATATTGAAGATAATTTTGAAGCCTTTAATTTTAAAACGCCTGATGATATTACTTTATACGAAAAATTATTAACGGAAGGTTTTGACGTTATTTCTGATGCGTTGGCAAAGCTTGACCAAATCTTTGTAGATACTAAGTTTGAATTTGGCTATGTAAAAGACAAAGCTGGCAACGACAAGTTAATTTATATGGACGAAGTGGGTACGCCTGATTCTTCACGTATTTGGGATGGCGAGCAATATCGTGCCGGTAAAGTGGTTGAAAACTCGAAAGAAGGTTTCCGCCAATTACTTTTAGCACATTTCCCTGATGCTGATATTTTATTAAATAAAAATCGCATGGACGAGCGCTTAGCTTTAGCTCGTAACAATGAGTTACCGGCATCCGTGTTAATGGATGTGTCACAAACATACACAGCGATCGCTGAGAAAATTACCGGTCAAAAAATTGTTTTGTCTGCTAACCCTAAAGCTGAAATTATTGATATTTTACGCGAGCAGTATCAGCTAATCGATTAAGTCGTTATTGTATCTGCTTAAAAGCCCTACACCCGTAGGGTTTTTTTTTGTGCGTTATTTATCATCTCTAGCCTTTGCTAATACTAAACTTTTAATTTTGCCCTTTACACTTTTTCTTAAACATAGAATCTGACTAATGGTCATAATCTGTGCACCAATATGGTGTTTGGGTTGTGTTTGTGTGTAACATCTTGGTGCATTTGAGCGGTGTAATATTAATTATTATTTTTTAACTTATTGTTTTTTATTTGATTGTCTCTTTGGGCACAAATGGTGCTTAAATAAATTTATATAAACAATCTTAAATAATATGCACTAAAGGTGAACAAATGAAGTTGATAACCGCAATAATCAAACCTTTTAAACTCGATGATGTTCGTGAAGCACTCAGTGAGATAGGTCTAGAAGGATTAACGTTAAGCGAAGTTAATGGTTTTGGCCGACAAAAAGGTCATACCGAACTTTACCGTGGTGCAGAATATGTTGTCGATTTTTTACCAAAAATGAAACTTGAGCTCGCTGTTAAGGATGAAATGGTTGAGCGTGTTATCGACACTATTCTTGAAACAGCGCAAACAGGAAAAATAGGTGACGGTAAGATATTTGTCACTAACATCGAACATATTGTTAGGATCAGAACAGGTGAAAAAGATAATGAAGCTATTTAAACAGTTACACTCAAGCGTAACGATAAATAAAGTATTAACACTTTTTGTTTTACTTTTGTCCGCGGTCGCATTGCCAAGTTTTGCCAGCAATGACGAATTGAACGGGGCAAATACGGCGTGGATCCTCACATCAACTGCTCTAGTCCTAATGATGACCTTACCCGGACTCGCTTTATTTTACGGTGGATTAGTTCGACGTAAAAATATTCTTTCTATTCTTATGCAGTGTTTTTCAATTGCTGCTCTTTCTTCGATACTTTGGTTTGTGGTCGGTTATAGCTTAGCCTTTGGTGAAGGTAATGCGTGGATAGGTGATTTTAGCAAAGTACTTATGATGGGAATAACCAAAGAAACCCTTGTTGGTGATATTCCGGAAAGCTTGTTTGCTTTATTTCAAATGACGTTTGCGGTTATTACTCCTGCACTTATTATTGGCGCTTATGCAGAAAGAATGAAGTTTTCTGCAGTCTTAATCTTTAGTGGCTTATGGTTGCTTGCGGTTTATGCTCCGGTAACTCATTGGGTTTGGGGCGGCGGTTGGTTAGGCCAAATGGGCATTTATGATTTTGCCGGTGGTATTGTGGTGCATATTACCTGTGGTGTTGCCGCATTGGTTGCTGCTGTTGTTTTAGGTCCTCGATATGGTTTCCCTCGAACGCCTATGTTGCCACATAACTTAACTATGACTATTACGGGGGCAGGTTTGCTTTGGGTAGGTTGGTTTGGTTTCAATGGTGGTAGTGCCTTAGCTGCCAATGGTGACGCAGCAATGGCTATGTTAGTCACGCATTTATCCGCTTCAGCAGGTGCACTGACTTGGGCGGCTATTGAATGGAAAAAATTTGGTAAAGCGAGTGTCTTAGGTGCGGTAACGGGCATGGTTGCTGGTTTAGGGACAATAACACCTGCATCAGGTTTTGTTGGCCCAGGTGGCGCACTAGTTATAGGGATTTCTGCGGGTTTTATTTGTTTTTATTCAACGGTCTATATTAAACAAAAGTTAAAAATTGACGATTCTTTAGATGTTTTTCCCGTGCATGGTGTTGGGGGTATTTTAGGCACTTTATTAGCGGGTGTGTTTTCTTCTACAGAGCTAGGCGCTTTTAGTGGCTATGGTTATGCAGAGGGTATCACCACGATGTTAGGGCAGGTCAGTGTTCAATTAGTGGGAATTGGCGCTGTTATTGTCTATACGGCGGTTGTCTCTTACGTGTTGTTTAAGCTTGTATCTTTGATGACTAAAGGCTTAAGGGTTGATAAAGAACAAGAAATAACGGGCCTTGATTTAATTGAACATGATGAATCAGGGTATAATTTGTAGTTAAATTTTGTGATTTAGACGTCAAAAAACAGCAAGGCCTTTATTGAAATAGAGGCCTTTTTCTTATCTGAGCTGTTTTTTCAGTAAAAGCACTCTTTTCACTACATAATCAATTGATTTTTGTGTAAAATCATACACCATTTATATTAATACCATCAGTCTAGCCAAAACCTTCAAATTTACTGAACGGTTTTAGAGCCGTTTTAGAGGAACTCATGAATTTAGACGATATAATATTGCAGGCAGAACAAGCTATTTCTGCAGCAAAAGATCCAGTAGAGCTTGATCAAGTTCGCGTTAATTTTTTAGGTAAGAAAGGTTTGTTCACTGAGCAAATGAAGGGCTTAAGTAAATTACCTAAAGAAGAAAAACCTAAAGCAGGGCAAGTGATCAATATTGCTAAGCAGCAAGTACAAAAATTATTAACCGAACGTGGTGAGTTATTGCGTGCAGAGGTTATTGCTAAACAGTTAGCTGCTGAATCTATTGATGTAACATTGCCAGGGCGTAGTAATGACCTAGGTGGTTTACACCCAGTAACACGTACTATTGAGCGTATAGAAAGCTTTTTTGGTGATTTAGGTTTTTCTGTTAAAGAAGGTCCTGAGGTTGAAGACGATTTTCATAATTTTGATGCACTGAATATTCCAGAGCACCATCCTGCACGTCAAGACCATGACACTTTTTACTTCAATCCTAAGTTAGTTTTACGTACACAGACTTCTGGTGTACAAATTCGTACTATGGAAAAAGAGCAACCGCCTTTACGTATTATATCTCCGGGCAAGGTTTATCGTAATGACTACGATCAAACGCATACGCCAATGTTCCACCAAGTTGAAGGCTTAATGGTTGATAAAGATGTAAGCTTTACGCATCTTAAAGGTATTTTACACGACTTCTTACATCACTTTTTTGAAGAAGAAGTTGAAATTCGTTTCCGTCCTTCTTATTTCCCTTTTACTGAACCTTCAGCAGAAGTGGATATTATGGGCAAAAATGGCAAATGGTTAGAAGTTTTAGGTTGCGGTATGGTTCATCCTAACGTTTTAAAATCAGTAGGTATTGACCCTGAAGTATACACAGGTTTTGCTTTTGGCATGGGCGTTGAGCGCTTAACCATGTTGCGCTACGGTGTAAACGATTTACGTTCATTCTTCGAAAATGATCTTCGCTTCTTAAAACAGTTCAAGTAGGAAAGCCAACAATGAAATTTAGTGAATCTTGGTTACGTGAGTGGGTTAATCCTGCTATTTCATCGAGTGAGTTAGCTCATCAAATAACTATGGCCGGCTTAGAAGTTGACGCTGTAGAACCTGTTGCGGGTGAATTTACCGGTGTATTAATTGGTGAAGTTGTTGAATGTGGACCTCACCCTGACGCAGACAAATTACAAGTAACAAAAATAAACCTAGGTAGCGAGTTTAATGATGGTGAGTTAGTTGACATCGTTTGTGGCGCTAAAAACTGTCGTTTAGGCCTCAAGGTTGCTGTTGCAACGGTTGGCGCAGTTTTACCGGGTGACTTTAAAATTAAAAAAGCTAAATTGCGTGGCGTGCCTTCTCATGGCATGTTGTGTAGTGAGTCAGAAATTGGTTTGTCTGAAAGTGCTGACGGTATTATGGAGCTTGCACCCGATGCACCAATCGGTATGTGTGTTCGTGAATACTTAGACTTAAATGACGTTACCATCGATGTTGATTTAACGGCTAACCGCGGTGATTGTTTAGGCCTTAAAGGTTTAGCGCGCGAAGTCGGGGTGTTAAATAGTGTTAACATTACTGAACCTGAAATTGTTGCTGTTGTTGCAACGATTGATGATGTGCGTGACATTACTTTATCTGCACCACAAGCTTGTCCGCGTTATTTAGGACGAGTGATTAAAAATATAGATGTAACCGCGAAAACACCGTTATGGATGGTAGAAAAATTACGCCGTTGTGGCACTCGCTCAATTGACCCTGTTGTCGATGTAACTAATTACGTGTTGCTTGAGCAAGGGCACCCGATGCACGCTTTTGATTTATCAAAAATCGATGGTGGTATTAATGTTCGTTTTGCTATGTCAGGTGAAAAACTTGTTTTACTTGACGGTAATGAAGTGACGCTTTCGAGCGAAACATTAGTGATTGCTGATGAAAGTAAAGCCTTAGCGATGGCTGGCATTTTTGGCGGAAAAGAATCAGGTGTTAAATCTGATGAAGAAGAAAAATCAACTGATATTTTCTTAGAAAGTGCTTTCTTTGCTCCTTTGGCTATTTTAGGTAAAGCCCGCCAATATGGTTTACATACTGATTCATCACATCGTTACGAACGTGGTATTGACCCTGAATTGCAGCGTAATGCTATGGAACGTGCAACGACCTTATTATTAGCTATTGTCGGTGGCCAAGCAGGACCTATCGTTGAAGCATTAAGTGATGAACATTTACCAAAAGAAAAAACAGTAACCTTACGCCGCGAAAAACTTGATGGACGCATTGGTCATCATATTGAAGATGCTAAAGTGACTGAGATTTTAACGCGTTTAGGTTTCGAAATTGCCTTTGTAAATGATATTTGGACCGTAGTGGTACCAGCATATCGTTTTGATATTAAAGTTGAAGTCGACTTAATTGAAGAAGTTGCGCGTATTTTTGGTTACAACAATATTCCGAATGTGTCGCCTAAAGCAACGTTGGCGATGCGCGAACAAAAAGAAAAGTTCATTCCGTTGAAACGTTTACGCAACGTTATGGTTAATCGTGGATATCAAGAAGCAATAACTTATAGTTTTGTTGACCCAAAAGTTCAAGCGCTTATTCACCCTGAACAAGCGGTGATGACTTTGCCGCATCCAATTTCTTCTGAAATGTCGGTGATGCGTTTAAGTATGTGGACAGGCTTATTGCAATCGGTTATTTACAACCAAAACCGCCAGCAATCTCGCATCCGTTTATTTGAAACAGGTTTACGTTTTGTTCCAGATGAAGCCGCAGAAAACGGTGTTCGACAAGAACAAATGTTTGCAGGTGTTGTGACCGGCCAGCGTAATGAAGAACATTGGGATATGGAAAAGTCTGCAAGTGATTTTTTTGATATTAAATCAGACGTAGAAGCCTTGCTCGCTCTTACTGGCGATGCTTCGTTATATCAGTTTTCAAAAGATGAAATAGTCGCACTTCATCCTGGCCAAACCGCCGCAATCCATAAGAATGGTGTGCTAGTGGGACATGTTGGTACCTTACATCCTGAATTAGAAAGAAAATTAGGACTAAACGGTCGTACATTTATTTTTGAGCTATTATTGTCTGAAATTTCAACACAACAAATCCCTGAAGCTGGTGATATATCTCGCTTTCCTGCCAATAGACGTGACATAGCAGTGATCGTTGAAGAGCAAATTAATGCAAATAATGTCTTACAACTTATTGAAAAGGTTGGCGGAAATTATTTAGTTGATCTAAACTTGTTTGACGTATACCGAGGAAATGGTATTGAAGAAGGGTTTAAGAGCTTAGCGATAGCGATGACTTTACAGGATTGTGATAAAACCCTCGAAGAAAAAGACATTAATGAAGTCGTTGAACGTGTCGTAGACACATTAGAAACTGAGCTAAATGCATCACTGAGGAATTAGGTAATGGCGCTTACTAAAGCAGAAGTAGCAGAACATTTATTCGAGAAAGTTGGGCTGAGCAAACGCGACGCAAAAGATATGGTTGAGGTGTTTTTTGAAGAAATACGCGAAACGTTAGAAAGTGGCGAACAAGTTAAGCTTTCAGGTTTTGGTAACTTCGATCTTCGTGTTAAAAGCGAACGCCCAGGTCGTAACCCTAAAACGGGTGAAGATATTCCAATTTCTGCTCGTAAAGTTGTTACTTTCCGTCCTGGACAAAAATTAAAGAGTCGCGTTGAAAACGGTAACGGCTAATTAATAACGTATAAAGTTAGAGCATGTTTTTCTATGTATTCAATAATAGATGAGATGATGTTTATAGAAGGTTGCTACGGCAACCTTTTTTTATGCTTGCGAGAAAGCAGGGATAGATAAGATAGAGCCAAGCAAGGGGGCAAGGGTAGTCTTTATTGATATCGTTTAGTTACGGTATCAATGTGTCTCTATGCGTGATGCCAAGGTAGCGCTTAACTATCTTGCTTTAGTGTGAACTTTTTTGATGATTTAGTGACATCTTTTTACCTAGTAACTTGAGCAAAGAAACAATTATTTCCTTCGCTATTAAACCAGCAATAGCGATGACCGCTCCAGTACTTAGTGCATTTATCTCAAGTGGGATAGTCAGTGAAAAATCAGTTAAGGTATCTTTAATAATGACTTTATCGCCATAAACAATAAAGTTATAAATCCGTTCAATATAAACGTCGCTAGTTATCACGCTAAGTTGTGACTGCAAATACTCAACCCGTATGACCAATTGGTTAATAATTTCGGCTGTATTGACTATTGACGGCTCAGAATTAGCTTGATACTTCGTTATCATCGCTGATAAATTACCTTGGTAGTGCAGATCTGCAATGTTTTGAAATTCTACTAGGTGCAGTTTTGCTTCAGATAAGTGTCCGGACAGGCGATGTTTATATTGAATGATAAATGCCGGTAATTGCACACCTACTATAAATATTACAGTGAAGAAACAGCGGTCAATAATATTATTAATCACTCTAAACATAGCTAACCTATCGCTTAAATATATATTCACAAAAAATAACATTAGCATATATTTGTTTATATTTTAAAATTTTTATGGTTTAAAAATTGCATATTTATAAAATAGATTATGCATTTGATATGAATGCAATAAAGAGTCAAATTTTTGATGGTGGTATCAATAGTGAAAATTAATATAGATAACAATGAACAAGAAAATTTAATATTGCAACACTCTCATTTGGGAAGAAATATAATGGTTAAAAATTTAAGTAAGCTGCGGAACACTTTTGCCGTTGGCGGTATCTTTATTGCTTCAAGTCTTTTTTCATACAGTGTTAATGCTTTAGAAGTAGCAGGTAACATTCACAAAGGTCAAGACGCTGACAGCCAAGGTTATAGTTTTTCTTTAGCAGACAGCATTACTAAAGGTGGAAATTTCTATTGGACTGTTTCTTATAATAACTTAGAAGAAGTAAAATATGATTTACCTTTCACCATAACCGACGAACGTTTTTTTAAAATTAATACCATTGATGGGCTTGTTAGTTATCGTCATAAGATACAAAGTTATAATGCTTTTTTCAAAAAACTAACGATTGAATATCAACTGGGCGCTTCACTAGCGCTCACTGAAAATAAACTTACCTATACCGACCCAAACAGTTCAGATACAGTGGAAATATACCCTTCGCAAGAAAATGATATAAACATGGTACTAGGCGTTGTTGCCCATTATAAGTTGAATAAAAATACTGCATTAAACCTAGGTGTTAAACATCAACCTAATTTTTCTGAATTTGGTGCTATAACATCTGTTTATGTTGGTCTAAGTTATCGTTTTGGACGAGGCTTAGATTATTAAGTTTGATAGAAAAAGTTGTCTAGCCTAGCATTTAAGGTCTTTGTTGATGATATTTGCTAAAGTTTAAAGAAGAAATTAATAATGATCGCCATTAAATAGGTGGTCTTTTTAATTTCAAGACGTAATAACTTACACCTGTAAGTTTAAAATATATTGCTATTGGTGGGGATGTTTATGCCATTAAGAATTCGTTTAAAAGCTGTTTTACTTATATCAGCGATTATGATCAACTTCTCTGCTCATGCAGCCGTGCAATGTCTTCTGCCTACGCCTCTTCTTGACGCCGACGGCGATGGCTATGATGATACGGTTAATATTGGCGGTGCTTATGACTTGTTTCCAAGCGATGCTACAGAATGGTATGACACCGATTTAAATGGTGTCGGTAATAACGATGACCCTGATGATGACGGAGATGGTGTCCCTGATATTTCTGATAACAACCGTGATGGTGATGCAGTTATTGACATCTATGATCCTGCTATCGAGAACGCTTTCGAATGGTTAAATACCGATGGAGATACACTTTGTAATACGGTTGACCTTGATGATGATGGTGACGGGGTTGTTGATGTAGTCGATGTATACCCACTTAACCCTGCTGAATGGGATGATACCGACAGTGATACCATAGGTAATAACGCTGATACTGATGATGACGGTGACGGTGTTATTGACTTATATGATGCATTTCCTCTCGATAATTCAGAACAACTTGATACTGACTTTGATGGCATAGGTAATAATACCGATACCGATGATGACGGCGATGGAATTTTAGATGTTAATGATGCTTTCCCCTTAGATAGCTCGGAGACACTTGATACCGATAATGATGGTCTTGGTGATAATGCTGATAATGATAGCGATGGTGATGGTATCTCTAATGGTATAGATATCTTTCCAAATGATCCTACGGAATGGTTTGATTTAGATGGTGATGGTACAGGAAATAATGAAGATACTGATGCTGACAACGATGGCATAACTGATAATGATAAGGGGGGGACTGATCTATTTCCATTGGATGCTAGTGAATCTCTAGATTATGACTTAGATGGTATTGGTAACAATAGAGATACAGATGCTGACGGTGACGGTGTTACAGATATTGATGCTGGCGGTACTGATATATTTCTATTAGATGAGACTGAGTGGTTCGATTTCGATGGAGATGGCATTGGAGATAATGCTGATAGTGATGCTGATGATGATGGTGTTACAGATAGTGATTCTAACGGCACGGATGTTTTTTTACTAAATAATAGTGAATGGTTTGATTTCGACGGAGATGGTATTGGAGATAATGCTGACAGTGATGCTGATGGTGATGGTGTTACAGATAGTGATGCTGGCGGTAGTGATATCTTTTTATTGAATATATATGAATGGTTTGATTACGATGGAGATGGCACTGGAGATAATGCTGATCCTGATGATGATAACGATGGTGTGTTAGACGATGTAGATTTATTTCAATTTGATGAAACTGAACAATACGATTTTGATGGCGATGGTATCGGAGATAACTCAGATCCTGATATTGATAATGATGGTATTGGTAATTTAGCAGACCCAGATGATTTCGACCCTTTAAAAACTACTGACAGTGACCGTGATGGTGTCCCTAATGAAGACGATCTCGATAATGATACTCATGATGGCACAGGTGTTGGCGATGGAATTCCAGATAGTATAGATGCCTTTGATTTTGACTCGACAGAATGGCTTGATACCGACAGTGATGGTACTGGCAATAATGCCGATAGTGATGATGATGGTGACGGCATTATTGATTTTGATTCTGGGGGTGCAGACCTATTCCCGCTTGATGTAAATGAATATCTAGATACCGATGGTGATGGTATCGGTAATACTGCAGACACCGATGATGATGGAGATACTGAAAATGGCATTGGTGGTGAGCCTGATGCAACTGATGCTTTTCCTTTAAATATCAACGAATGGCTTGATACCGATGGCGATGGAACTGGTAATAACAGCGACAGTGATGATGACAATGACGGTTTTGTTGATAGTTCAGATGCTTTTCCATTAAATGTAAATGAGTATTTAGACACTGATAGTGACGGTATAGGTAATAATACCGATGATGATGATGATGGTGATGGCATTAAAGATTCAATAGATGCCTTTCCATTAGATAATTCTGAGACTATTGACACTGACGGTGATCTGATTGGTAATAATAATGATAGCGACGATGATGGTGACGGCTTTGTCGATATCATTGATGACTTTCCATTAGTCGCCTTTGAAAATCTCGATACTGATAAAGACGGTATAGGTAACAACGAAGACACTGATGATGATAATGACACCTATGAAGACAGTAATGATTTATATCCTTTAGATGCTAATGAGTGGAAAGACTCTGATGGTGATGGTATTGGAGATAATGCAGACGCTGATGATGACAATGATAATATTCTTGATGTTGATGATGCTTTTCCCTTTAATCCAGGAGAAATCATTGATACTGATGGTGACGGCATTGGTGATGTACTCGATACCGACGATGACGGTGACGGCGTTCTAGATAATGTTGATTTATTTCCCCTTGACCCTTTAGAATCACGTGACAGTGATAACGACGGTATTGGAAATAATAGCGATAGTGACGATGATAATGACGGTGTGCTTGATATCGACGATGCTTTCCCACTCGATCCGATAGAAAGTGTTGATACCGATGGTGATGGTATTGGCAATGTGAACGATATCGATGATGATAACGACGGTGTCTTTGATTATCTCGACCAGTTACCGCTAAACCCGACAGAGTCACTAGATTTTGATGTTGATGGTTTAGGTAATAATGCCGATCCTGATGACGATAATGACGGCATGAGTGATGTCTTTGAGCTTCAATATGGTTTTAACCCATTTAACGATGCTGATGCACTAATTGATACAGATTCAGACGGCACGGCAAATGTTGATGAAGAGCGTAACAACACCAATCCATTAATTGACGATTATGCGCCAGTGATAACGGTCCCACAAGCAGTTCACCTTGATGCTGATCATACCTTTACTGCGCTAACACAAACACAATTGGTACAGTTAACCGACGTTTATGTTGAAGATGGTCGTGATGGCGCTAACTGTTGTGCATTAACACCGGTGGGTTTTGAGCGCGGACAAAAATATATTACCTCAGGGTTGTACAATATTATATGGCGAGCGGTTGATGAGGCTGGTAATGTTTCAACCACCCCACAAGTGCTTAATGTTTATCCGTTAGTGAACTTTAGTGCGACGCAAACAATAGGTGAGGGTGCTACGGCTCGGGTTGAAGTTGTCTTGTCAGGCAAAGCGCCGGCTTATCCCATTGAATTACCTTTTGCTATTTCTGGTAATGTAGATGCCCTTGATTATAAGATAACAGACAATAAAATTGTTATTACCGAGGGCACGTCAGGCTTTATTGATATTTTGATTAATAAAGACTTTCAAGCAGAAAGTGATGAACAGCTTGTGCTGAGTTTTGGCAATGAAATAAATACCGGTGTCAATAATAGCCACACCATAGTTATTACTGAAAATAATATAGTACCGACAACACAATTGCGTATGACTCAGCAAAATATAGCGGTTTCTAGTATCAGTAAAGACCAAGGTGAAGTGACCATAGAGCTACAGATAAATGATGATAATCCAAATGATTCACACATTATTAATTGGTTACTGCCTGAGTATATCAATGCCGAAATAAGTGCCAGTCAATTAAAGGTCTATTTGCAACCTGACAACTTTGTTTTACCTGAAGAAATAAGAGGATTAATTACGGTAGAAGTGAGTGTTACTGATAATGGCAGTGGCGAATTGTCACAAACTCATCGCCTTAGTATTCCGGTTAATAGCATTTTAGCTCGACTCGATGGTAGTGATACAGACAGTGATGGTATCGCAGATAATATTGAAGGTTATGCTGATGACGATAACGATGGTGTTCCGGCATTTTTAGATAACAATGATATTGCTTATTTGCAGCCATTACATGTTAATGCCGGTAAAACTAAGTTAATGGAAACTGAGCCAGGCTTAAGATTACGCTTAGGTAAATATGCGTTACAGCAGTTTTCAGATGGCGTGCAAATGACACAACAAGAGATGGATGCAACCGGTTTAGTCGCAACGGACACTTATGATCATCGTAGTGATTACTTTGACTTTGAAATTCATCAGGTGACTCCGTTTGGTGCCTCTGCTGCTGTGGTTATTCCGTTAAATGATGGTATTCCACAAAATGCGCTTTACCGGAAATTTAATCGTGACAGTGGTTGGCAAAACTTTGTTGAAAACAGCAAAAATACCTTAGCGTCTAGTCCAGCAGATAACGATGTATGTCCACCGCCACAGAGTGCTTTATACCAGACAGGTTTAACTGAAGGGCATCAATGTGTACGCTTATTGATTGAAGATGGCGGTGCAAACGATGCGGATGGTTTGGTTAACGGTATTATCGACGACCCAGGTGGTGTTGCCGTTGTGCCTAATGCTGAAGTTGCCAAGAAAACCGATCCTGAGCAATCAAGTAGTGGCAGTATTTACTGGTTATTATTACTGGTATTAGTGAGCTTACGATTGAAAAAGTTAAGTAAGTAAGTCATAAAGTAACTTTGACAAACAAGTTAACATTTATGTTTGTTCGCCCGCTATTTTCCTATAAAATAGCGGGCAAATTTCCTCTTTCAATAATAAGTAGTTTTATGTTTGAACTTAAATACCATACGCCAAAAGAATGGGCGCAAGTTGCTCTTGCTGATTTCAATGCCTTTTTACTTGATCATGCAACG
This sequence comes from Colwellia sp. BRX9-1, assembly GCF_014077195.1. Classification (NCBI taxonomy): domain Bacteria; kingdom Pseudomonadati; phylum Pseudomonadota; class Gammaproteobacteria; order Alteromonadales; family Colwelliaceae; genus Colwellia; species Colwellia sp. BRX9-1. The sequence goes on along the minus strand of NZ_JACGVM010000018.1, from coordinate 59,030 downwards.
GCAGAAAAAAAAGCGTCAGGTATGGCGATGTCAATGATTTCTCATTATCCCGATAGAAAAAATATGGTTAAAGCTATGGCTGACTTAGCGATAGAAGAGCTCATTCATTTTAAACAAGTGTTAAAATTAATTAATGCGCGTGGCATTCAGCTCGGCGCTGACACCAAAGACCCTTATATTACCCAAATTCGTAAAGCCTTTCGTAATGGTGCAGAAGTGTTTTTTATGGACCGATTAATCGTTGCTGGTGTGATTGAGGCACGAGGATACGAACGTTTTTCGCTTATTGCCCAAGCATTGCCTGAAGGCAAAGACAAAGTCTTATATGACGCGATTGCAAAGTCAGAAGAAAAGCATAAAAATTTATTTATCGAACTCGCTTATGAATATTTTGATAAAGACGAAGTCAATATACGTTTAGAAGAAGTACTGACATTAGAAGCTGAGATTTGTGCAAAACTTCCCTTTAGAGCGGCTCTGCATTAATTATTTAACGATAAATGGTTAACGGGTAAGCTGATGTCAAAAGTGTTTAACCAATATTTTAGTCGCTATGCTGAAAGTGAAGTTGCGGTACTAACTCAATATGAATCAGGGTTACCTGATGAGTTTACTGTTGACCATGTTGTGGTTATTCCTGCTTATCAAGAAACAAGCGCTTTTATTGAGCGCTTTTTAGCTTCATCACTTTCAAAATCTCCAGTGCTTATGGTGCTGGTCATTAACGAACCTATTACCGAATCGATCGCCGAACTTATCGCCGAATCTGTTACTGAATCGTTACGCGAAGATAATTCAGTGGCTAATTATAACGAGATAAATCAACAAAAAGCACTTTATCAATATGCACTTTCTTGTGGTGATAACTGCTGGCAATACGATAACCTAACCCTAATTAAGGTAGCACAAAGTCAAACATGGCTGTTAGTGGTTGACCGTTTTACCCGTGCTATCGATAAAGAGCAAGGCGTAGGGCTGGCACGTAAAATAGGCACTGATCTCAGTGCTTATTTAATTTCAGTAAACCGGATCAGACAAACTTGGATCTGTTCTAGTGATGCCGATGCTTACTTACCCGATGATTATTTTAACGCTTTACATACACGTGATAAAAATACCGTAGTTTGCTGTTTTAACTTTACGCATAGCAGTGAAGATAAAAGCATTCATCAGGCTAATTTTCTTTATGAAAGCGCTTTACGCTATTATGTTGCGGGCTTACATTATGCCGATTCACCTTATGCCTTTTTTACTATTGGGAGTATTTTAGCGTTTAAAGCGGAAGTATATGTTCAGGCTCGTGGTTTTCCAAAGCGCAGTGCTGGAGAAGATTTTTATTTAATAAATAAATTAGCTAAGTTAGGTGCTGTTGAATTTATTGAAGAGGTAACAGTAAAGCTTGATGCCAGAACGTCTCAACGTGTGCCGTTTGGTACTGGACCTGCAGTGCAAAAAATTCTTGATTTACAAGCAAGTCACCTCGATTATTGTTATTACCATCCTCAAGTATTTACATTGCTCAAAGCTGTATTGTCTGCTTTTGCAAATTTATGGCACTATCGTGGCGATTTAATCGCATGGTTAGAACCGTTATCTGAGCCAATAGTTACCGCATTAAATCAAATAGGTTTTGAAGCTTTTGTTGAAAAACAAATAAATAATAGTGAAAAGCAGTTTAATAAACAGCTAGTCGTTTGGTTTGATGCTTTTAAAACACTGAAATTTATACATAATATTCGTGAAAATCATTATCAAGATATCCCTTTAGCGCAGGCTTTATTAACAGCACCATTTAGGCTTAAATAAAGAGCTGAAATTAATCAACCGTATATAGGTTACCCATTTCATTCGCTTATTTGAGTAGCGTATAAATAGTTATAATAAAATAACGGCTTAGCGGCTTATTTACTTTTCAATTCAAAGAAAAATAGGGTATGTTTAAGTCAATAATAAATAATAAAGTTTTAGCTCTGATATATGTATAACACTTATATAGCAAGACAAGCGATACTTGATAGAAACCATGTCACTATTGGTTATGAGCTGCTCTTTAGAGATAGCGCAGATAACAAATTTCCTGACATTGATTCTGACGTTGCCAGCTCAAAATTAATTATTCAAAATCACCTACAAGGTGACATTCGCTCTATCAGTATGGGAAAACTTGCTTTTATTAATTTTACTGAAAAATGTCTTATTAATAAATATCCGCTGATGTTTGATAAAAAATCTATTGTTATTGAACTTGTTGGTCATAAAGTACCAACGGAACGCTTGTTTAAAATTGTTAAGTTTTATTTTGATAAAGGTTATAAAGTTGCATTAACTGAATATGATCTTGATGCAAAGTGGGATATTTTATTTCCATATATATCAATTATTAAAGTTGATACTGATAAAGTTAATCCGAAACGTCTGCATAAAGTTATAGAGCGTTTAAAAGATCACAACATTAAACTTGCCGCAGAAAAAGTTGAAACTAACTTTCAATTACAAGCTTTAGCAGAAGTGGGATTTGATTACTATCAAGGGTACTTTTATCACGAACCTGAGATAGTCGAGGGGCAAACACTTGCGCCAATCAAAACACAAATGCTGCATTTGATCAGTGAAACATTTCATTCACCATTAGATTTTGACAACATTGCCACGATTATCAGTCATGATGTTAACTTAACTGTTGGCTTGTTAAAAATGGTTAATAACGTAGCAACATCAACTCGTATTGAAATTACTTCATTAAAACAAGCCGCGGCCTATTTAGGTGAAGATAAACTTAAACAGTTTGTGACTATCCTCGCTTTATCTAAATTGACCACCGACAAGACCGATGAAATCTCTAAGCAGGCGCTCATTACTGCAAAATTAATGACGGCATTAGCCAAAGAAGGTGCCTTTAAAGAGATCAGTGATTTTGCTTTTATTACCGGCTTATTAAGTGCTATTGAAATTATTTTGCGTATGCCGATTAACGAAATCGTTAAAACAATGCCACTCGCCATTCCAATTGAAAACGCGCTAGTTGACCACTCAGGTTTACTCGGCGAATTACTTGATTTTACGGTTAAGTACATCAGGGGTAATGGTGAGAATATAAAGCAATTAATTGAAATGTATTCACTTGACGAAACCTATATTCAGCAAGAGTTTGTTGCCGCTTGTCAATGGTGTAAAGAACTCGGTATTTAAGTTATTTCAGCTCAGCGACTTGATAGATACCTTAAAAGCTTATGCCTGTTGCTTAAGCTTTTTTTTAGGCAGTTACTGCGCTGTTAAGGCGAGAATATTTTCTTGGGCTGAAACTAAGCTTTCACTGACTTTTTCTTTATGTTGAACGGCTACGTCCAGAGGGACTGTGAGTAATTGATTATTACGCTCGCCAATCATAACGTTACTCTTTCCTGCTATTAGCGCTTGTACTGCAGCAACCCCCATTTTTGTTGCTAATATTCGGTCTTTAGCTACCGGTGAACCACCTCGTTGAATATAGCCAAGTATACACGCAGTACAGTCAATGTTTGCCGTCTGTTTTAATTGCTTAGCGAGCTGTACTGCGCCACCGGGCCATAAGTTCTCGGCAATAACTATAATATAACTGGCATGCCTATTGTGCTGTGCTTGTTTGATTTCTTGAGCTAAATGACTGAGCTTTTCTTGCTCGTCGGCTTGAGAGAAATTCTCAAAAGATAATATTTGCTCAGCTGCACTGGCGATACCGACATTAAAAGTGATGTGTCCACTTCGCCTGCCCATGACTTCAACAATAAAAATGCGCTCAAAAGCTTCTGCCGTGTCACGTATTTTATCTATCGCTTCAATACCTGTATTGACTGCAGTAGAAAAACCTATGGTGAAATCTGTACCATCAATATCATTATCTATGGTCCCTGGAATACCTATAATAGCTCCTGACCAATATTTATTTAACGCCAGTAAGCCGTTAAAAGAGCCATCGCCGCCAATAACGATTAAGGCGTCTATTTGTTCTTTTCTAAGGGTTGCTGCGGCTGATTTTAAACCTTGCTCAGTGAGCATGGCAGGGCAGCGAGCACTTTTTAAAATAGTGCCTCCTCGGTGGATAATGCCATTAACACTTGCAGGTGTTAGCAATGTCGAACTCGCTTCAATTAAACCGTTATAGCCAGAAAAAAAACCAATCGTAGGCAACGCATAGTGATGCGCAGCAAGTACGACCGCACGTATCGCCGCATTCATGCCGGGAGCATCGCCACCACTGGTTAATACCGCAATATTTTTTATCGTCATAATAGTTTTTAACCTTATCTAGTAAAATCTATTCTAAGGAAGTTTTTTGCATCCGTCATTATTTACCTTGATTATCTTTTGCACATAAAAAAAGGTAGCTATTGAGCTACCTTTTTGGATCTAAACTTTTTTGCTTGCCAGCTTAAGGTAACTGCTTGAAGCTTTACCTTAATGGGTCATAGCAATTGATTAGCTGAGATGTTTTTTTGTTACTGTTAACACTTTCATCGTATTCGTTGCGCCAACCGTTTCCATCATATCACCGTGGGTGAATATCACTATGTCGTCAACTTTTAAGTCTGCTTTAGTTAAGACTTTATTGAGTACCGCATTAGATAATTCTTCATCAGGAAAATGTGTAGAGTCAAATTCAACAGGATAAACACCACGATAAATAGCAGTTTTATTTAATGTTTTCTGATGACGAGATAAAGAATAAATAGGCAAACCTGAAGTAATACGCGACATGATTTTGCTGGTATGTCCAGATTCAGTCAATGATATAATAGCTTTAACACCCACTAGGTGATTAGCTGCATACATTGCTGACATTGCGATTGTTTCTGAAATCTCAGAAAAAGTGAGTTCATTACGGTGGTTTGAAATGTTTACTGAACGATGCTCTTCAGCGCCAATACATACTGATGCCATCGCTTTTACTGTTTCTACCGGGTATTTACCTGCAGCAGTTTCAGCACTGAGCATGACTGCATCAGTACCATCAAGCACGGCATTTGCAACATCCATAACTTCAGCACGGGTCGGCATAGGGTTTTCAATCATGGTCTCCATCATCTGTGTTGCGGTAATAACAACACGGTTTAACTGACGACTACGAGCGATTATATGTTTTTGCTTACCTACTAATGCAGCATCGCCAATTTCAACACCTAAATCACCACGAGCAACCATGACAACGTCAGAGGCTAGAATAATTTCATCAAGCACTTTGTCATCATTTACTGCTTCTGCACGTTCAATTTTAGACACTAAGCGTGCATCACAACCAGCTTCTTGTGCTAATAAACGTGCTTCACGCATATCTGCAGCATCACGAGGAAAAGATACCGCTAAGAAGTCGACATTAATTTTTGCGGCTAATTTAATATCTTCTTTATCTTTAGCTGTTAATGCTGGTGCTGTTAAGCCACCGCCTTGACGATTAATACCTTTATTGTTTGATAAAGGTCCACCCACCGTTACTTCGGTGAAAACTGATTGCCCTTGTGTACTTAAAACTTTTAATTGCACACGACCATCGTCAAGTAAAAGAATATCGCCAGGGACGACATCTTGTGGTAATTTTTTGTAATCGATACCCACTTTCTCTTGGCAGCCTTCACCTTTTGGCAATTCTGCGTCAAGTTCGAATTTATCACCAATGGCTAATTTAATTGGACCATTTTTAAAAGTTGATACGCGTATTTTAGGGCCTTGTAAATCACCTAAGATACCAACATATATACCCAATTCTTTAGCTATTTCGCGAACATTGTTGGCACGGTCAATATGATCTTGTGGAATACCATGAGAGAAGTTTAAACGAACCACATTTACACCAGCGGCTAATACTTCTTTTAATACGGCTCTGTCGTCAGTGGCTGGCCCTAAGGTCGCTACAATTTTAGTTCTTCTAGGCATCTTAATCCTTATTATAATATTGTTTGATTTTGACGATAAACAAATCAGTGTTAGTCGCCATCGATAATGCTGTTTAGTCTTTGCGCTCAAAACGAGAGCTACGTAAACTGTCTTTAACTTTCTTTAAGTTTTCTCTAAATTTTGTACCACGTCTCAGGGTAAAGCCTGTTGCTAATACATCAATCAATGCAAGTTGAGCGATACGTGATGACATAGGCATATATAAATCGGTGTCTTCAGCAACATCAACAGATAAAACGATATTACATTCTTTTGCTAGAGGACTACCCGCCGTTGTTATTCCGATAACAATGGCATCATTTTCTTTTGCTAAACTGGCGACTTCAACCAATGACTTGGTTCGCCCCGTATGAGAAATTACAACAACAACATCACCTTGGCGACTATTTATAGCACTCATACGTTGCATTAATATGTCATCGAAATAAACTACTGGCACATTAAAGCGAAAGAATTTATTTAAAGCATCATGAGCAACAACTGCGGAAGCGCCCAAGCCAAAAAATGATATTTTGTTCGCTTGTGTTAACACATCAACAGATCGGTTGATCACATTTGCATCTAAACTTTTACGGGCTAATTCAAGATTTGCCATGGTTGATTCAAAAATTTTATCTGTATATTCATCAGCCGTATCGTTTTCATCAACATGCCTATTAACATAAGGGGTACCGTTGGCTAAACTTTGGGCTAAATGAAGTTTAAAATCGGGATAACCTTTAGTATCTAAACGACGACAAAACCTATTAACAGTAGGCTCACTGATATTTGCTTGTTTAGCTAAGGCAGCGATACTGGCATGAATAACGGTACCCGGAGAAGACAATATTACCTCTGCCACCTTACGTTCAGATTTACTGAAAGTATCTAATTCGTCGGCGATCTTTTCTAATATATTCATGTCGGTCAATCCTACTTTTTACAATAATTGTAATTAATTTTCTGTCTAAATGACGAGAATAATGAAAATTTATTTCATAATTACAGCTAATATAAAACATATTGGCAATTTTTAGCAAACCTTTAATTAATGTTTCATACGAATAACCACTAACCAACAATGAACTTTGAGTAAAATTGCCGCGTAAAGCTTTTATTTATTCATAATACCTAAAATGTAATTTAATTACAAAAAGTTCTTTACTGATGCCAATATACCCGTTAAATTATGGATAAATGTAGTTTAGTTACAATATGTGCTAGGTTTATTGATGAGGTAATTTTAGTTATTATCAGTGTTCAATAAAGAAAGCCAAAAAAAGAGATATTGTTTATGAAAAGTTCTGATCTTCAGTCTGCCAGTGAAATTGTTATTTTTGGTGCACTTGGTGACTTGTCTCGTCGCAAATTATTACCCGCTTTATATCAATTAGACCAAGCTGGCTTATTAAATGTAGAAAGTCGAATTTTAGGTGTCGCCAGACAAGACCATTCGGTAGAAGAATTTACGGCTTTTGTTATTGAGAATCTTACTGAGTTTGTCAAAGAAGGCTTAAACGAAGAAGTACTTGCTCGTTTTATTAGCCGTATGGTTTATCAACAGTTAGATTTTAAAGACACTGTCTCTTATAGTAACTTAGCTGCAACGTTAAAAGGTGGCCATGATACACGTGTTTATTATTTTTCAACGCCTCCTGCTATTTATGGTGATATTACCGACGGTTTAAAGTCAGCTAAACTTATTACTGACGCTGACCGTGTTGTGATGGAAAAACCGATTGGCAACTGCCTTGCATCATCAAAAGTTATTAACGATCAAGTTTCTCGTTATTTCAATGAAAACCAAATTTATCGTATCGATCACTATCTAGGAAAAGAAACCGTACTGAATCTATTAGTACTGCGTTTTGCCAATTCACTTTTTACCAATAACTGGGACCGTAATAGTATTGACCATGTACAGATAACGGTTGCTGAAAGTGTAGGAATTGAAGGACGATGGGGTTTTTATGACGACGCAGGGCAAATGCGCGACATGATACAAAACCATTTATTACAAATTTTATCACTCTTAGCGATGGAGCCTCCTGCTGATTTAAGTGCAGAAAGTATTCGTGTTGAAAAGTTAAAGGCAGTTAAAGCTCTCGCGCCCATTAATCGCTTGAATGTGAAAGAAAAAACAGTTCGCGGTCAGTACGCCGATGGTTACTTAAATGGTTTACCAGTGCCGGGTTACTTAAATGAAGAAGATGCCAATCAAAAAAGTGATACTGAAACTTTTGTTGCTATAAAAGCGGAAATTGATAATTGGCGTTGGGCTGGCGTGCCTTTTTACCTTCGTACGGGTAAAAGAATGCCTGCTAAGCACAGTGAGATAGTGGTGCAATTTAAACCTCAAGCGCATAATATCTTTAAAGATAGCCATGCTGATCTACCGGCAAATAAATTAACGATTCGTTTACAGCCTGACGAAGGCGTTGAATTACAGATGATGAATAAAATTCCAGGTATTGCTTCACAAATGCATATTCAAGAAAATAAGCTTGATTTGAGTTTTTCAGAAACTTATGAAAATCAGCGTGTTGTCGATGCATACGAACGATTGATGCTAGAAGTTATCAACGGTAATCAATCGTTATTTGTTAGTCGTGATGAAGTCGAAGCGGCTTGGACTTGGGCTGATAGTATTATCGAAGCCTGGAAGACAAGTAATGAAGCACCTAAAGCTTATCCTGCTGGAACTTGGGGACCCGTTGCCTCTCTTTCTATGATCGCTCGTGATGATCGCCAGTGGGTTGAATAAATAAATTTTAGAGATAACGTGAATTTCAGGAAATAACTATGTACCAATTAAACGATTTCGCTCAGCGAACAGATTTAGATAATGCCTTAGCCAATAATGTCGCTGAACTTTTATCAAACGCTTTGAGTCAGAAAGGTAAAGCAAGCTTGGCTGTTTCTGGCGGGTCTACACCCAAAGGTTTTTTTACGGCTTTATCGACTAAAGATATTGATTGGCAAAACGTAACCGTCACGTTAGCGGACGAACGTTGGGTTGAGTTTGAGTCTGAGGCAAGTAATACCCGTTTGGTACATGAAAACCTGTTAAAAAATAAAGCAGCCGATGCACAATTTTTTCACCTTAAAAAAGAGGGTGAATGTGATCAATCAACCCTAGTGCAATTAAATACTGATGCTAAAAGCCAGTTATTGCCTTTAGATGTGCTTATTCTTGGCATGGGTGAAGACGGTCATACGGCTTCTTTATTCCCTTGTAGCGAGCAAATATCATCAGCACTTGCGCTTGATAATACAGATGCCCTAATGAAGGTTGTCCCCAAAACAGCTCCTAACGACCGTATAACTTTTACTTATGCTCATTTAGCGCAGAGTAAAAATATTATTTTGCATGTTTGTGGTGCCGGGAAAAAGGTCGTTTTAGAAAAAGCACTTTCAAGTAACAATCAAACAGAAATGCCAATAAGGGCATTTTTACAAAACCCAGATATCAATACACAAGTGTATTGGGCGGAGTAACATATGACTATTAAAATGAATGAAAAAATCGTCGCTATTACCAATGAAATTATTGAGCGTAGTAAAGGCAGTAGAGCTAAATATTTAGCTAAGATAGAAGCTGAAAGCTCGCAAACAGTACATCGTGCCGGTTTGTCGTGTGGTAACTTAGCTCATGGTTTTGCTGCTTGTGGTAAAGAAGACAAGGCCTCATTACGTGGCATACATCACTCAGACATCGCTATTGTTTCAGCTTATAATGATATGTTATCTGCTCATCAGCCCTATGAAACTTATCCTGCGATTATTAAAGCAGCAGTGAGAGATGCGGGTGGTGTTGCACAATTTGCAGCCGGTGTACCTGCTATGTGTGACGGTGTTACTCAAGGCCAACCGGGTATGGATTTAAGCCTAATGAGCCGAGATGTTATTGCAATGTCTGCAGCGGTTGGCTTATCGCATAATATGTTTGATGGCGCATTAATGATGGGCATCTGTGATAAAATCGTACCGGGCTTGTTGATTGCCAGTATGACTTTTGGACATTTACCCACGGTATTTATTCCTGCGGGCCCTATGCCTTCAGGCTTACCAAACAAAGAAAAAGCACGTGTTCGCCAGCAATATGCTAAAGGTGAAGCCAACGAAGAAGAGCTTCTTGAAGCTGAATCTGCCTCTTATCACTCTGCGGGTACTTGTACTTTCTTTGGCACAGCCAACTCAAATCAACTGGTTGTTGAGGTCATGGGACTTCATTTACCTGGCGCTTCATTTATCGCACCGAATACGCAGCTTCGTGAAGAATTAACAAAAGCAGCGGCACGTCAAGCAACTCGTTTAACGCAACAGTCGGGCAACTATATGCCGATTGGCAGAATGGTCGATGAGCGTTCAATTGTTAATGCAATTGTTGCCTTACTTGCGACGGGCGGTTCAACGAACTTAACCATGCATATTATTGCGTTTGCTAAAGCAGCGGGTATTATCATTAATTTCCAAGACTTTAATGATTTGTCTGAAGCGGTGCCACTATTAACACGTATCTACCCGAACGGCGAAGCAGATATAAATCAATTTCAAGAAGCCGGTGGTATGGCACTACTCTTTAGAGAATTGATTGAAGGCGGCTTAGTTTTTGAAGATGTTGAAACTATCTGTGGCCGCGGTTTAACGCGCTACACTAAAAAACCTGTACTCGAAAGCGGTGAACTTAAGTGGGTTGACTGTGTTGAAAAATCTCTCGACGATAGTATTATTGCAACCGTTGCAAGCCCGTTCAAAGCTACTGGCGGTTTACGCGTTCTTAAGGGTAACCTAGGTGTCTCTGTCATTAAAACATCTTCATTGCGTGAAGGTAGTTTTGTTATTAAAGCACCTGCCGTCGTTTTTGAAGATCAACATGAATTACAAGCGGCATTTGATGCGGGTGAATTAGAAAAAGATTTTGTTGCTGTTGTTAGATTTCAGGGACCTAAAGCGCGCGGTATGCCTGAATTACATAAACTAACACCACCACTTGGCGTTCTTCAAGACAAAGGTTTTAAGGTCGCTATGGTAACTGATGGCCGTATGTCTGGCGCCTCAGGTAAAGTACCTGCTGCTATTCATTTATGCCCAGAAGCCCTAGATGGCGGTTTGATCGCGAAAGTGAAAACCGGTGATATGATTTTAGTTGACGGCGAAACTGGAGAATTAACCTTATTGGTTGACGAAGCAGAGCTTGCCCAACGTGACAACGCTATTTTTCAAGTCAATGGTCATCATCAAGGCATGGGCCGAGAGCTTTTTGGTTTTATGCGTCGTAATTTAAGTACCGCTGAAACCGGTGCTTGTTCATTATTTGATGAAACTGATATTGATGGTAAAGCTTCGTGAGTGAGTCAATACTTAACTTAGTCGCTGACATTGGCGGTACTAATATCAGGTTTGGCCTCGTTAATGACGATGGTCAAATCTCAGATATTAAAACTTATCAGTGCGACCAATATGATAGCTTAGCCGATGTTATTAGCGTTTATTTAGCGTTACATAACGCTGCAGGTAAAACAATCAATGCGTGTTTAGCCATTGCTTGTCCGGTTGAAACAGATCAAATTACCATGACTAACTTGCCATGGACATTTTCTCAATCATCCTTGAAAAACGCATTGAATATTAGTCAGTTATTTTTAATAAATGACTATACCGCAATAGCCCATGCAGTACCTTTGCTAACACAAGCACAGAAAGTGCAAATTGGTGAAGGGGTCGCAATTGCAGACAAGCCTATTTCTATTTGTGGTCCTGGTACCGGACTAGGTGTTGCTAATTTAGTACCGACCAGAGACGGTTGGTGTTGCTTAGGGGGAGAAGGAGGCCATGTCGACTTTGCTCCTGTCGATGCTGATGAAATTAAAATATTAAGTTATTTACTTGAAACTAAACAACATAGAATATCCTATGAGCAATTACTTTGTGGCAGAGGCTTAGAGCAAATTTATCAAGCCTTTTTGTCAATTGATAACTTGCCCAAGAGTAATTTATCAGCTGAACAAATCTCCGCTAAAGCGATAGATGGCTCATGTCCACTATGTGAAAAAGCCTTACATCAATTTTGTAATACTTTAGGCAGCTTTGCCGGTAACTTAGCCTTAACGTTAGGTTGTTTTGGTGGTGTATATATTGCCGGTGGCATTGTGCCTCGTTTTATAGATTTCATCAAAAACAGCAATTTTAGGCAGCGTTTTGATACAAAAGGCCGACTATCTAGTTTTATTAATAATATTCCGACGTATGTGATCACCGAAAATCAACCCGGTTTGATAGGGGCGTCTGCCTATATTCGTCAACAATTATCTTCAATGAAAGGACACATCTAAATCATGACCATAACAAATAATTGGCAGTTATCGCCAAAAGAAATTTTCGCTATGGGGCCTATTGTGCCTGTTCTTGTTATTAAAGATGTTGAAGATGCCTTACCTATTGCTAAAGCCTTACTCGCTGCAGGCATAAAAGTATTAGAAGTAACTTTGCGCACACCAGCGGCACTTGATGTGATTAAAATTATCGCGCAAGAGTTACCTGAAGCTTGTGTTGGCGCAGGTACAGTAACAAATCGTGAAATGCTACAACGCTGTCAAGAAGCAGGGGCTAAGTTTGCAATAAGTCCTGGCTTAACAAAAGATTTATTAAAAGCGGGTAATGAAGGTAATATTGCTCTTATACCAGGAATTTCATCAATTTCAGAAATGATGGACGGAATTGACTTTGGCTATGACCATTTGAAGTTTTTCCCCGCAGAAGCTTCTGGTGGTGTTAAAGCGATTCAATCTATGGGCGGACCATTCCCTGACATTCGCTTTTGTCCAACAGGTGGTATCAATTTAAGTAATGTTAAGGACTACTTAGCCTTATCAAACGTTGCTTGTTGTGGTGGCTCTTGGTTGGTTACCGACGAAATAATTAAAAATAAAGATTGGGCTAAAATTACTGAATTAGCTAAACAAGCACTTGCTCATGTAAAATAACGCGTAAAGTGAATACCAAAAAGGCTGAAGCGCTATTGATAGTGCTCCAGCCTTTTTTATATATACGACTTCTTGTCCGCCTGACATCAATCCTCATATATCCTTTTATAAGCAAGTAAAGGCAGTCGATAGCTAAATAACATCTTTATAGGGGGGCTTACAGGTGAGAGCCGTAAATCGACTAGTTAAGGTTGTTCAAGTAAGGGGCTTTGACTAACATTTATCTCAATAAAAAAGCCAAATAAAGATATTTGGCTTTTTTGATATAACTTTTATTCTAAAGATGATTAATTTTTATAAGCGCTGACGTAAGCCACTAAATCAAGTACCTTGTTTGAATAACCAATTTCATTGTCGTACCAAGAAACGATTTTTACAAACTTATCGGTTAGTGCTATACCCGCACCCGCATCAAAGACTGACGTACACGTTTCGCCAATGAAATCATTAGAAACTACTTGATCTTCGGTATAGCCTAATATGCCTTGCAAATCACCATGAGCTGCTGATTTCATCGCATCGCAAATTTCTTGATAGGTTGCGCTACTTTTTAAATTAACAGTCAGGTCTACAACAGATACATTTGGTGTTGGTACACGAAAGGCCATACCAGTGAGTTTGCCATTTAATTCAGGGATAACTTTACCAACCGCTTTTGCAGCACCCGTAGATGAAGGGATTATATTTTGTCCTGCACCACGGCCACCACGCCAATCTTTAGCTGAAGGGCTATCAACAGTTTTTTGTGTTGCTGTAGTTGCATGAACCGTCGTCATTAAACCACTTTCAATTCCCCAATTATCATTAAGAACCTTAGCAATAGGTGCTAGGCAATTAGTGGTACATGAAGCGTTTGATACAATATCTTCGCCTTTATACTCATTGAGGTTTACACCACAGACAAACATTGGGGTGTCATCTTTTGAAGGGGCAGAAAGTACAACTTTTTTAGCTCCTGCGATCAAATGCTTTCGTGCTGTCTCATCAGTTAGAAATAAACCGGTTGATTCAACAACAACATCAACATCTATTTCATCCCATTTAAGTTCTTCGGGGTTACGGATAGCGCTAACGCGAATAACTTTATCATTAACAATCAACTGACCATCTTTAACTTCTACCGTACCGTTAAAACGACCATGCGTTGAGTCATACTTAAGCATGTAAGCCATGTAGTCAATGTCGATTAAATCATTAATACCGACAATTTCAATGTCGCTTCTCTGCGCAGCAGCTCTAAATACAAAACGACCGATACGGCCAAAACCATTGATGCCAACTTTAATAGTCATGTTAAAATTCCAAATGAAAATAATGTAGTAAAATTACATCATTTTGAGATTTATACAAGCGATACTTGTCGTATTTGGCCTTTAATTGATAAAAAAGACGTTTTATTACGAATTGGGTCGGCTTTAATTGCTAGTGGCTTAGTTTTGTTCATGGTAGAATAAATGCCATTGTATTTCTCAGTATTTATGGACTTTCTACTATGACACAAGACAATAGTTTGTGTGACATCGGCTTTATTGGCCTTGGTGTAATGGGTAAAAATTTGGTGCTAAACTTAGCCGACAACGGTTACAGTATTGCTGCTTTTGATTTAGATAATGAAAAAGTGCTTGGCGTTATTGCCCAAGACAAATTGGAAAATGGTGAAAATAAGCAACGTGTTCACGGTTGCTCATCATATACAGAATTATTATCGCGATTAAAAACTCCCCATCTTATTGTACTTTCTGTACCTGCTGGTGCTCCTGTTGATCAAGTCTCTGAGAGTTTGATTGGCGCTGGTATTCAACCCGACGATATTATTATTGATACGGGTAATAGTCTGTGGGTTGATACCGTTGCTCGGGAGAAAAAGTATAAGAGTAATTTTATTTTATTTTCTTCCGCTGTCTCTGGCGGAGAAGTCGGCGCTAGATTTGGTCCTGCTTTAATGCCCAGTGGCTCTCCTTATGCATGGACTCGCATCAAACCTATCTGGGAAGCAATATCAGCTAAGGTTGACGCCGAAACAGGCAAACCTTTAGAGCGGACTAAGCCAGGAGAAACCATTAAAAAAGGCGAACCTTGTGCCGCCTATATTGGCCCAGCCGGTGCGGGTCATTATGTAAAAATGGTTCACAATGGTATTGAATATGCGGATATGCAGATTATCTGTGAGGCCTATCATACTTTACGTGCGGGTTTAAATTTATCAACAGATGAGATTGCTGATATTTTTGAACAATGGAACCAAGGTCCTCTAGACAGTTATTTAATGGAAATATCTGTCGAGGTACTTCGCCATAAGGTGACCGAAGATAACATCCCGCTAGTGGATTTGATTCTCGATAAAGCGGGGCAGAAAGGTACAGGTTTGTGGACTGCGATGAGCAGTTTAGAATTAGGTACACCCGCTCCCACTATTGCCCAAGCGGTATACGCACGTTCCATTTCTTCATTTAAAGATTTAAGAGTGCAGAGTTCAAGTCTGCTTAACGGCCCTGAAGCTAAGACCTTAAATGCAAAAGAAAAAACAGCGTTTATTGCTCGTTTACATGATGCGATTTACTGTGCGAAAATTTGTGCTTACGCCCAAGGTTTTCAATTAATGAAGCAAGCGGAGCAAGAGCATGATTGGGAGCTAGATTTTGCCAGTATTGCAAAAATATGGCGAGCGGGTTGTATTATTCGTGCAGCATTTTTACAATCTATTACCGATGCTTTTAAACGTAATGCGAAGTTAGAAAATTTAATGCTAGATGCATTCTTTGTGGAGCAATTAAATGCTCATCAATTAAATTGGCGTAAAACTGTTGCAGAAACCGCTTTAATGGGAATTTCAACCAGTGCAATAAGTTCATCGTTGACCTATTATGATGCGATGCGTACCGCGGTTCTTCCTGCAAATTTATTACAGGCACAAAGAGATTTTTTTGGTGCACATACTTTTGAACGGGTTGATCAAGCGCCAGGAAAGAAATTTCATGTTGAATGGTCACACCCTGAGCGCGAAATGATCGAATTTGGTCATTCAAAATAAAAAGGTGAAAATATATGTCTAAAGACCCTTATCAAGATAAGTTAACACCCGAGGCTTTTCGAGTATGTCGCTTGGCTGCCACAGAGCAACCGTTCAGTGGCGAGTATAACGATCATTGGCTAGCCGGTGTTTATCATTGTGCCTGTTGTGAAAAGGAGCTCTTTTCTTCAACAGATAAATTTCAATCGGGTTGCGGTTGGCCAAGCTTTTCTGCCGCTATTAGCCCAAATGTCGCCTACATTGAAGATGACAGCCTTGGAATGATGCGTACAGAAATCACTTGCAGTACGTGTGACTCTCATCTGGGTCATGTATTTGATGACGGCCCACAACCCACCGGTAAACGCTATTGTGTTAATTCATTAAGTTTACAGTTTAGCGCACTTTAAAAAGACAAGGTTTAATCTCTTGATTAAACCTAAACCTTTGGTGATTCAAAGGTTCCCGCTTCAATTTTATCTAAGGTTATATTGGCAATTTTATCTAATAATGTTTTATTTAATTTATAACCTACAACATAATTATTTAAAGACTTTTCAGTCACTTCTTTATTTTCTGGCGAATGTAAACGTAAAATTCTTAACCAAAGATAAGCTTTTTTAACATCTTGCTTTTCTATAAATATCGTTGCTATTGACTGAAAGATTTCTGCATTTATTTTCTGATCTGGTTGGTATAATTGCAAAGCTCGATAAAGTAACGTTAAGGTCTTTTTAGGATCTGTTTTTGTATAATGCGTCGCTAAGTTATATTGCGACCTTGAATTTTCAAGGGCTTTTGTCCCTTCTTGTGCTAAAAATTTATTTAAAGATTCTTCGTTGATATATCTCGACCAGTGATAGTAGAGCAGGTGAGGGTGATCTGAGGTTATTGTTTCTTTTGATATCTCTTTGATACGATTCTGTGCTTGAATTGCGTTATCAACTCTCATCGTTTGTTTATGTTTTAATTTAATATGCTCAATTTTTGAGGCATGAACCATACATTGTGCATAATCTTCGTAAGCAATGAGTTGATGATATTTATGTAGATCTGAACTAGCCAATTTTTCCTCTAAATTAGAAAAACCCACCGTAATACGTTCTCGTTTACACCATGAGTCTT
Organism: Colwellia sp. BRX9-1; assembly: GCF_014077195.1. Lineage (NCBI taxonomy): Bacteria > Pseudomonadati > Pseudomonadota > Gammaproteobacteria > Alteromonadales > Colwelliaceae > Colwellia > Colwellia sp. BRX9-1. Next base: position 42,002 of record NZ_JACGVM010000018.1, on the reverse strand, counting down.
CTTGAAATTCATTACAGATTTCAGAATTACTTTCACAAAGTTCAGCAAAGTTTGGCTTGCTATCACAAGCGGTTAATAAAAAAATTAGTGAGAAGTAGGCTATTATTGTCTTCATTTTTGTCCCATATTTGAGCGTGATATTATCTGTAACTAGTGGCGAAAGTTTTCAGGTTCGATTACAATAGTGCCGCAATTAATTATTATTGTTATTAGTGCTAATATTAATAATAACTCATCGTTCAATTGACTGAAATAAAAAGGTTTACGCAATGACTTCTCATCTTGAGGAACAATACCAAGCTAGCTGGCAAGAACGCCAAACATTTGCTGAAAATATGCAACCTATTATAGGGCAACTTTTCAGAAACAAAGGTCTCGAAGTATCTATTTATGGTCGTCCATTAGTTAATGCTTCTGCAATTGATATCATTAAAGCACATAAATCTGTTGCGCTACATGAAGACAGTAAATTACGTTTACGTGAAAGCTTTCCTTTTATTGATGCATTAAGACACATGGATTTAGCACCAGCACGTATTGATGTCGGTAAATTGGCCTACCGTTATTTATTTCTTGGTAAAGCTAATGGTCTGTCAATTGAGCAGTTTTTAGAAAAAGAATTAGTATCAATTAATAAAAATACTGACCCACAAAAGTCTAAAGATGTTGTTCTTTATGGTTTTGGTCGTATCGGTCGCTTATTAGCGCGTCTGTTAATTGAACGCGCAGGACCCTGCTCAACATTAAATCTACGTGCTATTGTTATTCGCCCAAGTGGTAAAGGTGATTTAGCAAAACGTGCCAGCCTATTACGTCGTGATTCAGTGCATGGTGCTTTTAACGGTAGTATTACTATCGATGAAGAAAATAGTGTCATTAAAGCTAATGGCGCATTTATTCAAGTTATTTACGCAAAAAATCCTAGCGAAATCGACTATACCCAATATGGTATTAATGACGCTTTAGTTGTTGATAACACCGGTGTATGGAGTGACGAAGAAGGTCTAGGGCAACATTTGCAATCAAAAGGTGTTGCTAAGGTATTGTTAACAGCACCCGCTAAAGGTGATATTAAAAATATCGTTTATGGCGTGAATCAAGATATGATTTTAGCGGATGACAAAATTGTTTCTGCAGCGAGTTGTACCACTAACGCTATTACACCAGTGTTAAAAGCCATTAACGATGAGTTCGGTATTAAGAATGGCCACGTTGAAACGGTTCATTCATATACTAACGATCAAAATTTAATTGATAACTACCATCCAGCTCCTCGCCGCGGTCGTAGTGCACCATTAAATATGGTTATTAGCACAACGGGTGCTGCTAAAGCGGTTGCTAAAGCATTACCTGAATTGAAAGGTTTGTTAACGGGTAACGCGATTCGTGTACCAACACCAAACGTTTCAATGGCTATCATGAATTTGAATTTGAAAAAATCAACGGATAAAGAAGCGTTAAACGATTACTTACGTAATATTTCGTTAAATTCTAAGTTACAAAATCAAGTAGATTATACGGCTTCAACTGAAATCGTCTCTACTGACTTGGTTGGCTCTCGATACGCTGGAGTTGTTGACTCTCAAGCAACGATTGTTGATGGCGATCGTGCTGTATTGTATGTATGGTATGACAATGAATTTGGTTACAGCTGCCAGGTAGTTAGAGTAATGCTAGAAATGTCAGGTATTCAGGTACCAACATTACCCGTTAATTAGTCTATAAGTTGATAACATTGTTGGTGTGAGTTGATGCCAACAATTTATAGCGAAAAAAAAGCCGCACTTTATTTATATAGTGCGGCTTTTTAGTTTATACGGAAAAATTATTTTCCAGCGTTAGCTATTATAGCTCTCGCCATTTCATCAGCTACTTTACCTGTTGGTAAGTTTTTCTCGTTCGCTGTTACAAAAACATTCATTAGTGTGTGATAAATATTTTCGACCAAACTTGTCGCCTTATCAGCACAATAAGGTTCAGGATAAATTTCAAGGGCAACATTTATAATTCCCCCAGCGTTAATGACGTAGTCAGGCGCATACAAAATACCCTTGTCTAAAAGGACTTGGTCATGGCGACTTTCTGCAAGTTGGTTATTAGCACAGCCGGCAATGATCACCGCTTTAAGTTCTGCAATGCTATCGTCATTAATCGACGCGCCTAACGCACAAGGTGAAAATACTTCAACATCTTGTTTGTAAATATCGTCTAAGCTAACAACTGTCGCATCTAACTCGGCAACGGCTTTATCTAGAATTTCTTGGTTAATATCAGTGACGATTAATTTCGCACCCGCAGCATGAAGTCGCTCACAAAGTGAATAACCAACACTACCAAGCCCTTGAACAGCCACTTTAATACCGGTTAAATCATCAGATCCTAATTTAAACTTAACCGCTGCTTTAATACCTAAAAATGTACCTAGCGCAGTGAAGGGGCCTGGATTACCACTTTTTCCTTCAAGACCCGAAACATAGTCGGTAACTTGATTAACAATAGCCATATCACCAGTAGTAATATTTACATCTTCAGCGGTGTAATACCGGCCACCTAGATTATTAACGGCCTTGCCATAAGCTTTGAATAAATCGTCTGACTTTAAGTGTCTAGGGTTACCAATAATAACCCCTTTACCACCGCCAAGTTTTAACCCAGCCATAGCATTTTTGTAGGTCATGCCTTTTGATAAACGTAAAACATCTTTTAATGCTGCTTCATCATTTACATAATCCCAAAAACGACAGCCACCTGCTGCCGGTCCAAGTGCAGTACTGTGTACTGCTATGATAGCTTTTAAGCCTGTTGCATCATCGCTGCAATAAACAACTTGTTCATGATTGTCGAAATCTACTAAATCAAAAATTGCCACTTCTAAATCTCCACGTAAAAAGTTTTGTTAATATTCTTTTTACTTCTGTAATAAGAGTTGTATTGTTTCGATGCGCACAATACCACTTAGCCTAATGTTGCGCTAGCCGTCAGATCAAAATATAACGGTCACTATGTTAGGGTAAATGTATAGAATAAAGCACAAAATTTAATAATAGTGGCAAAAGGATAAGAAGAGTGGCTTATTAGGAGAGTAGGAATTAATAAACTAGTGATTAAAAGCGAAGCGGGTAGATTTTTTTATATTCTCAACAGCACAGGTCATACGCTGTCTTGGCATACCTGCTTCCATAAATACTGCGCCAGCACTGATAAAGTTAAATTTTCTAAAATATTCAACATCATCAAGTGGACTATAAATAAATACTTCATCAAGTTTGAGATCTTTAGCAATAGCCAGTAAACCTTTGACAACATCTCTGTCGATGTTTCTTTTTCTAAAAGACATCAATACTGCTATGCGAGAAATTTCACCCGTAGATAATATACGGCCCGTTGCAACGGGCTCTTGAGTAATATCATCACAAACTAAGACATGAAATGCATAGTGATCTTTTTGGTCAAACTCTATTTTTCGTGGAATACGCCATTCACAAATAAAAACTTTTTCGCGGACATCTCTTAATAGTGATGCCGCTTGTTCCCAATTTACTCTACTGACACTGAACGACATTATAACTATTCCACGTGTTGTTATTCAATATACCAAAAGCCCATATTTAGAACACTAGTCAATAATTGTTCATTTTTCAAATTTGTTAGTAAACTTTTTACTGTTTGAGTGGTCAAAGTTTGCTGTTTTGTTAGGTATGTCGCTAATGTGATTGTTTCTTTATCAATTAAAAAGCTTTCACCATTAATATATAAAAAGCTTGTTTCGTTGGGCGCTTGTTCCTGATGTTGAAAAGGAACAATTAAGCTTTTTATCCCGGAAACAGGCACTAAGGTGTTTTCTGCTTCAGCCAGAATATCGGAAAGTTGTTCGCTGTCGATAGGCGTGACCGGCATTAATATTTCTAAGGCATGGTGGTTCTGTGTAAGATATTTACCGATAAAAGGAGTAAATAACTTATCGTCATCAAGTTGTGCTTTCATGAACGCTTTTAACTTTTCGATATCCATTTGTTCAAGTTGTTCGGGATGACTGGTTAGTGTACGTTCATTATCAGGAAAACGTGTTTCTCCAAGGTTTTCATCTATTAATTTATCAGCAAAACCAGACCATAATTCCTGATTGTTCGGTGCTTGAAAACCAATAGAAAAATTCATCGAGTTTTCTAATGACACGCCATTGTGTGGATGATTTGGTGGAATATAAAGTAAATCACCTGCTTCGGTTATTTCGTCGATAACAGCAACAAAACTAGAGACTTGTTTTAAATCAGGGTGAGGTAATAGCTGTTTTAGTGAACTATCAGGCGCACCAACTTGCCAGCGACGCTTTCCTTCACCTTGCACAATAAAGACATCGTACTGGTCTAAATGAGCACCAACACCGCCATTGGGTGTTGAAAAGCTAACCATTACATCATCAATACGCCATTGTGGAATAAAATTAACAGCTGCTAGCAATGATTGGGTATCGCGAGACCAATTATTTACCGCCTGCACCAGTAGCGTCCAGTTCTGTTCGCCAAACTTATCGAATGAATCAAAAGGACCTTGCTCTACTTGCCAGTCACCATTATTACAGGCAATAATACGCGATTCAATTTCGCTTTCCATCGCGAGGCCAGCAAGTTCGTTGGCATCAATTGGGTCGGTGAAGTCTTTGAACGCACCTTTTATTAATAACGGTTTTTTTTGCCAATATTCTTTTAAAAACTGCTCAGGCGTTAATTCGCCCCAATGGATTTTTTGCATTACGTGTTACTCTCTATTTTACTACTGTTAATTGGCGTGCATAAATGCACTAATACCTTAATAAATCAGGGCGTTGCTAAAAAGCCAAGACATATAGGTTTCCGTTTATCCTGAACATATACGTTCATTGGCATCCATGCCATCACGTCATGCTATTGCGTTCATCCTGAACATATACGTTCATTGGCATCCATGCCATCACGTTATACCGTTCATCCTGAACATATACGTTCATTGGCATCCATGCCATCACGTTATACCGTTCATCCTGAACATATACGTTCATTGGCATCCATGCCATCACGTTATACCGTTCATCCTGAACATAAAAAGGAACCGCGAGGTTCCTTTTTATTAGCATACGTTTAGATAAAACTAGTCTAATTCGTTAATAAACTCTACTGCGCGACCTATGTAACTCGCGGGTGTCATTTCACATAACTGTGCTTTAGCCGCATCAGGTAATTCAAGCGTCATAATGAAAGCGCGCATTGAGTCGCCATTAACGCGTTTGCCGCGAGTTAGCTCTTTTAATTTTTCGTATGGCTTTTCGATACCATAACGACGCATTACTGTTTGTACGGGTTCAGCTAAAACTTCCCAGTTGCTGTCTAATTCAGCAGCTAGATTTGCTTCATTTACTTGTAACTTACTAATACCTTTTAATGTAGCGCCGTAAGCTATCATCGCATGAGCAAAACCAACACCTAAGTTACGTAAAACCGTTGAATCAGTTAAGTCACGTTGCCAGCGAGAAATCGGTAATTTTTGCGCCAAGTGGGTAAATAATGCATTAGCAATGCCTAAGTTACCTTCAGAATTTTCAAAGTCAATTGGGTTAACTTTATGTGGCATTGTTGATGAACCAATTTCACCTGCAATGGTTTTTTGCTTAAAGTGACCCATCGCTATGTAACCCCAAATATCACGATCAAAATCGATTAAGATGGTGTTAAAGCGGGCAATGGCATCAAATAATTCAGCAATGTAATCATGTGGTTCAATTTGAGTCGTAAAGGGATTAAACGATAAACCTAATGAAGTAACAAATTCATTAGCAAATTCATGCCAATTAACTTCAGGGTAAGCTGATAGGTGTGCATTGTAATTGCCAACAGCACCATTAATCTTACCTAATAATTCAACATCAGCAATTTGGGCACGTTGACGTTTAAGACGAATATAAACGTTGGCCATTTCTTTACCCAAAGTACTTGGAGAAGCAGGTTGACCGTGAGTACGACACATCATTGGAATGGTTTTGTATTCAATTGCTAGTGCTTTAATTGCCGCTAATATTTTATCCATTTCTGGTAATAAAACGTCGGTACGACAGTCATTTAACATTAAACCGTGCGAAAGGTTGTTAATATCTTCAGATGTACAAGCAAAATGAATAAACTCAGTGACTGCGTTTAATTCAGCATGATCAGCAATTTTTTCTTTTAAGAAATACTCAACCGCTTTTACATCATGATTAGTGGTCGCTTCAATGTCTTTAATACGCTGTGCGTCTACTTCACTGAAGTTATCGACAATCGCATTTAATGTTGCCGTAGCGTCATTACTAAAAGCCGGAACTTCTGCAATTTCTGTCGTTGCTGCAAGTTTTTGTAACCAACGAACTTCAACGGTAACACGGTATTTTATTAAACCAAATTCACTGAATATAGGGCGTAATGACTTAACTTTGCTGCCATAACGACCATCTACTGGAGATATTGCACTTAACGCTGAAAGTTCCATAGGGTTTTCCTAATATTTAAAGTAAGGTTAAAAACTAATTTTGAATTTGTTTAACAAGCTTTGAGCAGCTGCTCGGCACATTCAACCAATTTTGAACGTGAAAATAAAATACTTCGGCGTTGTCCACCGACCTGTCGCCATAAAACACTTGAGCGAATACCGGCTAATAACAAGGCACGTATCTTATGTTGATTGACTGATTGCTTTAATATAGCGGGTTCGCCTGCTACCTGGATAGGTGTTCCGAGCGGGCTGATCAAATCGCTATAAATTGACGCTAAGCTCGAAACGAGTGTTTCACTGGTAATGCCATAATGTACTAATTGACGTTGGCTTTGGCTAATTCGTTCACCGAGCGCATTCATTTTATCGCTATATTTACTTAAACGACGCTCTAAACCCAGTAAGCTCACCACATAACGGGTGATCTCAGGATCTTTGTTAGTTGATTTATTGCCTAAATGGTTAACTAGTGTTGTTAATCCTATTTTTAAATGACTCATTTCACCACCGTAAACTTCCATGGTGTTTTTAGGCGATGTGATCATGACACTATTAAGTAATAAGGCGAGTTCGTCTTCGTCTATTTGCCCACTACGAGATATTTTTTGTACCCAATAAGCGACTTGAAAAACCGCGGCAAGTGTTAAGGTTTGTTCATTTATACTGTTCATAACTATTAACTGCTCAACTAATTTTCGTTATAACTTAACGGATAAGTGTGTTGATGATACCGCCGCCAAGACAAATATTATCTTGATAAAAAACTACAGATTGTCCCGGTGTTACTGAACTTTGTGCTTCATCAAACATGACTAAATATTCACCATCGCTCATCGGAGACAGATGACAAGGGACATCATCTTGGCGATAGCGGGTTTTAACGGTACATTTTATTGGCGTATCAAGAGGTTTGCGGTTCACTAAATGTAATTGATTACCGATTAAACCTTTAGAAAATAGACGAGGGTGGTTATGACCTTGACCAACAATTAAAACATTGCGCAATAAATCTTTTTCAACAACGTACCAAGGCTCTTCTCCGGCATTAGCTAAACCGCCTATGCGAAGGCCTTTGCGCTGACCTAGCGTGTGGTACATTAAACCGTCGTGTTCGCCAATGACATCGCCTTCAGCGGATTCAATTTTACCTGGCTGCGCGGGTAAGTATTGACCTAAGAAATCTTTGAACTTACGCTCACCAATAAAACAAATACCCGTGCTGTCTTTTTTATTATGAGTAATTAAGTCAGCCTGTTCGGCAATAGCGCGTACTGCAGGCTTTTCGATATTACCCACAGGGAATAATGTCCGTCCCACTTGCTCATCACTTAGCGTATATAAAAAGTAACTTTGATCTTTATTACTGTCTAAACCACGTAACATAGACCACTGACCATCAATAAACTCGCGCTGAACATAGTGTCCGGTGGCAATATAGTCGGCATCTAAGTCTTCACAAGCAAACTCTAAGAAGGCTTTAAATTTGATTTCTTTGTTACACATAATATCAGGGTTCGGCGTGCGACCTGCTTTATATTCAGCTAAGAAATACTCAAAAACATTATCCCAGTATTCTGTTGCGAAATTAATGGTGTGTAACTTTATACCGAGTTTGTCACAAACAAGTTGTGCATCTTCGAGGTCTTGTGCCGCTGCACAGTATTCATCGGTATCGTCTTCTTCCCAATTTTTCATGAACAGGCCTTCAACTTGATAACCTTGTTCAATCAATAAGTGTGCAGAAACAGAGGAGTCAACACCGCCAGACATACCAACAATTACTTTGGTGTCGTGTGGTGCTTTACTTATAGGCGCGGTGTTTTGGTTTTCAGCGCTCGATGATACTTGTGATGACATTAAAACTACAAATCTAGAGAAAAAGGCGAAAAATTATAGCATGTCAGGATTTAGGGGCATAGATTAAAGATTGGATTTTAATGAAGATAATGATATTTTTTTTCCATTTTTCAAAACAGCTAAGTAATCCTCAATACATTCCAAGACCAGCGTGCTGCGTAATTGTGCAGATTTTGCTTTTATTTCATCAAATGACAGCCAATGGGTGGCAATAATCTCATCATCTTGAGGGATACTTTGTAGAAATTCATCAAGTTCGATAACAAAACAAAATCGAAGGTAATAAAGATTAATATCCGGGCGATAAAAATAATAAATACCTGAAACATAATTCGGCGAAAGTGCTAAGCCTGTTTCTTCAAGAACTTCTCGTTCAATGGCACTAATTAAGTTCTCATTCGCCTCTAAGTGTCCAGCAGGTTGGTTAAAGACTTTTTTACCTTTTTCAATTTCTTCAACCAATAAAAACTTATTTTGATGAACAATAATAGCTGCCACGGTAGCATTGGGCTTAAATTGATCTTCGCCATGGTCATTACCGGCAGTGTTAACCGCTAGTGTCATATTCTTATTCACTTTTAAGTTGTTGGTAATGGCCATTTTCGATACCGTCAAGGCTGTATTGACCAATGCTGTAACGGATAAGTCGTAGCGTTGGAAAATTAATAGCCGCGGTCATTCTGCGGACCTGCCGGTTCTTTCCTTCGGTAATCGCGATACTGAGCCATGTCGTGGGAATATTCGCTCGATCGCGTATCGGCGGATTACGTGGCCAAAGGTCTGGTTCATTGATCACTTTTACTTTCGCTGGTAACGTTTGGCCATCTTTTAGTTCTACACCCTTTCGAAGTTTTTGTAAATCAGCTTGCTGTGGTACACCCTCGACTTGTGCCCAATAGGTTTTTTCAGTTTTTTCGGTTGGGTTAGCCAGTTTGTGCTGCAATTTCCCGTCATTGGTCAGCAACAATAAGCCTTCACTGTCGCGGTCTAAACGCCCAGCGGCATAAACGTCTTTAATCGGAATAAAATCTTTTAAGGTTTTACGCTGCTGATCGTCAGTAAATTGTGACAGTACATCAAAGGGTTTATTGAAAAGTACTAACACTCGATCTGCTGGGGCAGGGCGAGGCTTAACATCTTTTAATGCGCGACTCTTAGATAATCGACGATTAGTTGAGTTTGACGCTTTTGCACGCTTAGTGAGGTTAGTCAAAGCTTATCCTTTTGAAATAATTTGATAGGGCGGTAAAGAATCAAGTAATTGCTTACCATAGCGCTTGGTCACTAAACGTTTATCCATTAAAGTAATGATACCGGTATCTTTCTCATTTCGCAGTAATCTTCCTGTCGCTTGAATCAGTTTTTTGGATGTTTCTGGCACTGAAATCGACATAAAAGGATTGCCGCCTTTAGCGGTAATGTATTCAGCTTGTGCTTCTTCAACGGGTGATGTTGGCACAGAGAAGGGTAATTTGGTAATAATCAAATTCGTTAAATATTTACCGGGTAAATCTAGACCCTCAGAAAAACTTTGTGTGCCAAAAATTATACTGGTTTTATCTTCATCACAGCGTTTTCTATGGGCCTCTATAATATGCTGACGTGACTGCTCACCCTGAACTAGAATCTCCATTTTGTGCTGCTCTCGTAAGGATTTAGCTACTTGTTCCATTTGCCAATACGAAGAAAATAGCACTAAACAGGCTTTTTCTTGCTTAATTAACGCCGGTAACTCATTAATTAATTCATCGGTGAACTGAGGGCTACTTGGCTCATTTTTCATTTTAGCGATAACAAGTTGCGCATTATTTTGATAATCAAACGGTGAGTCGACTTTTTGATATTGGGTGCCATCATTAGTTTGTAAACCGACCTGGCGTCGAAAATGCTCAAACGAATTCAATGCTAAAATAGTGGCTGAACATAATACCGCCCCTTCACATTTTGACCAGAGAATATCTTCAAGGGTAAAGCCAACTTCAATAGGGGAAGCCGACACTAAAAAGTCACTACGTTTCCCTGTCAGTTTTTCGAACCACCTTGCCATTGGAGCGCCTTTCTCACTGTCTGTTTTGGCATACATTTTCCATAGTGAGTTGAAATTTTCTAACCGTTGGATCATAAAACCAGCTTCTGCAAGTAAGGGCTCGGCAACAAACATTTTACACTCCCCGTCTTTCACTGACTCCATCAATAAATTATATAGCTTATTGCAATGTCCTAAACATTTTTTACTGAGCTCTGCTAAATCTTTAGCTGAGTTTTTTAAGTTCGGTGGAACGATTCCGTTTTCAAAACGATATAATGCCGCCTCGTCATCACGAGAGAAACGGCTATTTTCTTTAGCTTTTTCATTGAAATATAACGCCTGATTGTTTTCGATAAAGCTCGCTACTTTTTGCATTTCCATTAATAAATCTTGGCAATCGTCCCCTAACTTTAACGAGGGTGAAATGGCCGAAGTCGACTTTATTAATTTTGCCATCTTATCGCCGGTTTCTTTTAACTTAGTTAGCCAATCAATGGCACCTTTAATGGCAACATTCGCACTTGAATGATCACGGGTTACTTTAGGCAGATGATGTGCTTCGTCAATAATGTAAAAAGTGTCTTCTGGCGAGGGTAAAATAACACCTCCACCAAGCTCTAAATCAGCCAGTAATAAACTATGGTTAATGACCAACACATCGGCAGACTCCATGGTTTCTCGAGCTTTATGAAAAGGGCAATGGGTGTGATCGGCTAAATGTTTTAAACAACTGTGTTTGTCACATTGAATTTGTTGCCATAAATGATGAGGGATAGGGTCAGCCCAAGAATCTAGATCGCCTTGCCATTTATTATCCGTTAACGCTTTATGTAAATGATGTAATAGCTTTATATCCATGGCATTAGGTTTTTGCGCAAAGGTGAAACCGGCCTGAGGTGAATCGTCTTGACTGACAGCCAGCGCTAATTTTTGCCGACAAACATAGCGTTGGCGACCTTTGACTAAGGTGAAATTAAAATCTAAGCCTGAATGTTTTTTTAAGAAGGGTAAATCTTTATCCACTAATTGTTCTTGTAGCGCAACTGTTGCAGTAGAAATACAGACCTTTTTTTGACGTGACATCGCTAACGGAATAGCGCCTAATGAATAAGCCAAGGATTTACCCGTACCGGTGCCGGCTTCTATGGTAATAATTTTTCGCGCTTTATCGTATTCTCCCGCAAGAGTTTTAGCTATTTCGGCAATCAAAAAAGTTTGCTGTTTTCTTGGATGAAAGTTTTCTAAATTTTCACCAATGGTTTTATACGATGTGCGAATTGCTACTTTAATTTTATCGCTTAGCATGCTGTTAGCCATTTAGGGTTCATTAGGTTATATACTCATTCCAGTTAAATAGGCTGAATCCTGTATCTTCAAATAGGATGAGTATATACTGCTGTATGTATTAACAGTTTATCGTTATCCGCAACGAATTAAAATAATTAATGTCATTAACTGTAGAAAAATTAACGCCTAGCTTGAATTATGGCTTTTTATTAACCCGTCAAGCCTATGATACCAAACAAGGTATCGAATTGTCTTTATGGGTTAAAACCCTTCAAGGTGCTGTTAATGTTATTGTGCAAAATCAACAGGCATTATTTTTTGTTGAACAAACGCAGCAACTACTCGCGCAAAGTCTCCTGTCGGAGCAGCGAATAGTAACGGCTAAAGTTACCCCGCTTGCGCTTAAAACCTTTAATCAACAACTCGTCAGTGGCTTTTATTTTTCAACGATGCGTGAATTCTATCGCGCACGCGATGTTTTAAAACAAGCCCAAATAAAATGCTATGAAGACGATTTTCGCCCTGATGAACGCTTTTTAATGGAGCGCTTTATTACCGCTGGTATTGAATTTATCCCTCGGTTAACAGCTTCATCGGTAACCGAATCTGCCAAACAGTTTTCACAGACTAACTTTGCTACCTTTTATAGTGACAAATGCCGTGCAACGGATAAGACTCAGTTACTTGATGATATTGCTTTAACTATGGTATCACTTGATATTGAGTGTTCAATGGCAGGGGAGCTTTATTCTATTGGCTTACATTCTCATAAAATGTCTGATGGTAAGCCGATAAAATGTGTTTTGATGATCGGTGATCAAAACAAGTTTTTAGCAAAAATAACGCAGTCCAAGTTATCTGACGCTGAGGCGACAGAAATCGCAGAGCACATCGTTTGGCTTGACAATGAACAAGCGTTGCTCGCTGAGCTGATCGCTTGGATAAAAATCCACGACCCCGACATTTTTATTGGTTGGAACGTGATTAACTTTGATTTTAATTTGCTACAAAAACGCTGTGATATTTATAATATCCCTTTTAATATCGGCCGCAATGATAAGTCACCTCGCTGGCGAACACGTTCGGCAGGCGGTAGTCAAAATGAGCAAAAATTTATTGATGTCGCTGGCAGAGTGGTCCTTGATGGTATTGATTTACTAAAAAACGCGACTTATAACTTTCCAAGTTTTTCCCTTGATTTTGTTGCCAATGCCTTATTAGGTAAAGGGAAGAAGGTTGATGATGTTGACAATAGAATGCAAGAGATTAACGACAACTTTACCAATGACAAGCTAGCTTTAGCCGCTTATAACCTTGAAGATTGCCATTTAGTTACCCTGATCTTTGAACAATCTCTATTACTAGAATTCACGCGTTTGCGCGCCAAACTAACTGGTTTATCTATAGACCGTATTGGCGGCTCTGTGGCAGCGTTTACCAATTTATATTTACCTAAATTACACCGTAGTGGTTATATTGCGCCCAATATGGGCGATGGCTTGCAAGGGCTAATTTCTCCTGGTGGTTATGTGATGGACTCTATTCCGGGTTTATATAAAAATGTTTTAGTACTTGATTTTAAAAGTCTTTACCCCTCTATTATTCGAAGTTTTAATATTGATCCTATGGGCCTAATTGAAGGTTTACAATCACCTGAAACTAGTATCAAAGGTTTTGATGGTGCTTATTTCTCTAGAGATAAGCATTTTTTACCTGAAATTATTAATGAGTTGTGGTTAGAGCGTGATATCGCTAAAAAAGATAAAAATGCGGCATTGTCGCAAGCGATAAAAATTATTATGAATTCGTTTTACGGGGTCTTAGGCTCTACGGGATGTCGATTTTTTGATCCACGTTTATCGGGCTCAATCACTAAACGAAGCCATGAATTATTAATCACCACTAAAATGTGGCTAGAAGATGATGGTTATCAAGTTATTTATGGTGATACCGATTCTATTTTTGTCAGTGTTGACGATGATTTTAGTCACCAGCAATGTCAAAAGCTGGGTAAAACCTTACAAGATAAAATTAATCTTAGGTGGCAAGCAACGCTTAAAAAAGAATTTGCGATAGAAAGCCAACTTGAAATTGAGTTTGAAACACATTTTAGCCAATTTTTGATGCCAACCATCAGAGGGCAAGATGTCGGTACTAAGAAGCGTTATGCTGGCATTGTAGAAAAGAATGGCTCATCAGAATTGATTTTTAAAGGCTTAGAAAGCGTCCGCACCGATTGGACTGAACTGGCTAAAACTTTTCAACGAGAGTTGTATTTAAAAATATTTAATGGCGAACCTTTTGCTGACTATGTACGCAATATTGTTACTCAAACATCAGCAGGGCAATTAGATCATTTACTGGTGTATCGTAAACGCATTCGTAGGCAGTTAGATCATTACGTTAAAAACGTGCCTCCACATGTGAAAGCGGCACGTTTAGCCGATGATATAAACAAGATAAATAAGCAACCGCTAAAATATCAGCAACGTGGTTGGATAGAGTACTTGATCACGACTTCTGGACCGCAAGCAAAAGGTTATGTTAACGCGCCACTCGATTACCAGTTTTATATCGATCGGCAATTAGCGACCGTTGCTGATGCTATTTTACCTTTTGTCGGGAGTAGTTTCGAAAAATTAACCAGTGATCAAATGAACTTGTTTCAATAGCCTCTGCTGTTTTAATTAATATAAATAAATCGTGCATCATGCTTGGAAAGATCATAAGGTGACTTTATTGAGTTAGCTATTTAGATGGCTAAATGAATTTTATGTTTTAGGATGAAAGATCATGATCAACGATACCAAAATAGTCAATGCGGGACGAAAATCAAAATGGACACGTGGCGTTGTTAATCCCCCAGTAGAACGTGCATCAACCGTTGTTTTTAATACGGTTAAAGAAATGAATCACGCAACAGCAAATCGTGGTAATCAAGTACTTTTCTATGGCAGAAGAGGCACCTCAACGGCTTTTGCTTTCGCCGATGCTATGACTGATCTCGAAGGAGGCGCTGGTTGTGCCATTTATCCATCGGGTACTGCGGCGATCACTAATGCTATTCTTTCGTTTGTTAAAACCGGTGACCATATCCTTATGGTCGATACGGCTTATGAACCCACGCGTGATTTTTGCGATAAAATATTGGTCAATATTGGCGTTGAAACGACTTATTACGATCCAACTATTGGCCGAGATATAGCCAGACTTATTAAAGAAAACACCCGACTTATTTTCTTAGAGTCTCCTGGCTCTATTACCATGGAAGTTCAAGATGTTCCCGGTATAGCTGAAGTTGCTCACCAGCATGGCTGTATGGTTATGCTCGATAATACTTGGGCTGCAGGGGTTAATTTTCAACCTTTTGATTATGGTGTCGATATTTCGATTCAAGCAGCGACTAAATATATCGTTGGTCATTCAGATGTGATGTTAGGTACGGCAATAGCCACTGAAGAGTATTGGCCACAACTGCGTGAAAACAGTTATCTGATGGGGCAATGTACTTCACCCGATGATCTATATTTGGCAATGCGTGGCATTCGTACCTTAGGTGTGCGTTTAAAACAACATCAAATTAGTGCGCTAAAAGTGGCTAATTGGTTAGCAACACGCGAAGAAGTTGATGTTATTCTTCATCCTGCATTCGAATCGTGTCCGGGCCATGAATATTTTAAGCGTGACTTTACTGGTGCTAACGGTTTGTTTTCATTTGTGTTAACCCGCGGTGATAAGCAATCACTTAATGCCTTACTTGATGGTATGGAACATTTTAAAATGGGCTATTCGTGGGGCGGTTTTGAAAGTTTAATTTTGGGTAATACCAATGTTGGGCGTTTGCGAACAGCGACAAAGTGGAATTATGAATATCCATTAATTCGCCTGCATATAGGTTTAGAGGATGTTGATGACTTAATTGCCGACCTTGCTCGAGGCTTTGATAGATTGAACACTGCCTTAGAAAATAAATCTTAGACAGTATTTTATTAAAAAATAAAGCTTAGGCTTTACGCGTTAAAAGTTTGGAATTTACATGCTGCTATGCACAACACAAAGGTTAACCATTAGGCACCTGAATGAGCAGGACCATGAATTTGTTCTGCAATTATTGAATGATGATGCTTTTATTAAAAACATTGGTGATAAAGGGGTTAGAGAGACTAAAGATGCAATTGCCTACTTAGTTAATGGTCCACTAGCAAGCTATAGCGAACAGGGTTTTGGGTTAAATTTAGTCGCTTTGAAAAGTGATAATACACCGATTGGACTCTGTGGTTTGTTAAAGCGGACTGAATTGGAATTCCCTGACTTAGGTTATGCCTTGTTACCTGAATATTGTTCGCAAGGCTTTGCTCGAGAAGCCTCATTAGCCGTATTAAAAGTTGCTTATGACAATAATTATGCAGCAAATGTTGTCGCGATCACCTCACTAGAAAATACTCCCTCTAACGTATTATTAAAAAAGCTTGGTTTTGTATTTGAACAGACTATAGAGTTTTATGGGTCAACCAATAATCTTTATAAAGTTAGACTGGCTTCAATTTTTGAACAGTAACCAACTTTAAAGACAGTAACGTTTAACACTAGGATATGGACTTAAGTGTAAATATCCTAGTGTTGCCAATTTCCTCTCAAACCGTTTACATTAGGGTAAAGGACAAACCTCTAGCTCTTTTTGTTGATAATAATCAGCGGTTAGCCCGAGTAATTGTGGCACTGTTGCCGCAATTACAATAGAAGAGAAAGTGCCCACTAAAATCCCTGAAAATAGCGCAATAGAAAACCCCGCTAAAGACTCCCCGGCAAAACCCCATACAGCCATAATAGTCACTAAGGTTGTTCCTGAGGTGATCATCGTTCGCACTAAGGTTGATTTAATGGCTTGATTGATCACTTCATCTATTGTGGTGTCATGGGTAGATTTCATTATTTCTCTGATTTTGTCACCGACAATAATAGAGTCATTTAACGAGTAACCTACAATAGCTAATAAACTCGCTAATATTGTTAAATCAAAGGGGATACCAAACCATGCAAAAAGCCCGAGTACAATAAGTACATCATGAAAAAGGGCAATAACAGCCCCCGCAGCTAAACGCCATTCAAATCTAAAAGACAAATACATTAAGATAACAATGATTGCGGTTAATAGTGCTAAGCCACCTTGGTTAATTAAGTCTTCTCCGACTTGGCTGCCAATGTAAATAGCATCTTGAGGGCTAATGTTTAGTTGATTTTTGTCAGCAAAATCAGATAGCCATGCCTTATCTTGTAAACTGACGTTATTATCTGCTTGTTGAACACTCCAATGAGTCCCTTGCTCTGCAGAGGTCAGTTTAAAGCTTTCTGGAAGATAGTTACTGAGTAAGTTATTCATATCCTGTTGACTGAGTGATTTCTCGGTTGAAAATTCAGTTAAGTAACCACCGGTAAAATCTAAACCAAGTGCTAAACCTTTATTTAATAGTCCTACTAGCGCTATAACAACAAAAATCATAGCTATAAAACAACCCACTAGGCGAAAAACACTTAATTTAGACGTGCTATTTATTTTAAAATTTTTCATACATTAACACCTAATAATTGAGCTTTATTTTTTCGAATGACAAGGTTTGTTAAACTTTTAGAAACAAAAACGCCGGTGAACATACTGGTTAAAATACCTAAACACAAAATAAGGGCAAAACCTTTTACTGGGCCGTTGCCTATGGTGTATAAAATAATACCAGTGATCATGGTGGTTACATTGGCATCAAGAATTGTTGAAAATGCACTTTTATAGCCTTGCTCAACAGCTGAGAGCACTTTATGTCCACGCTTTAACTCTTCTTTTATCCGCTCAAAGATAAGTACATTGGTATCTACAGCCATACCAACCGTCAATACTAAACCAGCAATACCCGGAAGTGTTAGTACTGCCCCAGGGAGTAACGACATCAACCCTAGTAAGCTTATTAAGTTTAATGTTAACGCTACATTAGCGATAAGCCCCAAAGTTCTATACCAAAAAACCATGAATAACAAAGTAAACCCCATGCCTATACTCAGTGCTTTTATACCATTTTTGATATTATTTTCGCCGAGTGTCGCTTCAATGGTGCGCTGTTTTACTATAGTTACTGGCGCTGTTAGCGAACCTGCTCGCAATAATAATGACAGTTCTTGTGCCGCATGTTGGCTGGGCATGTTGGTAATACTAAACTGTGAACCTAAGTGTTGTTGAATGGTGGCAACATTAATTATTTTACTTTTTTTGACCATTTGATCACCAGCATCTCGATAGAACTCAGAAAACACCGTCACCATAGCATTACCAATATTTTGCTTAGAAAATTGCGACATCTTCTTACCACCTAAGGCATCTAAGGTGAGGTTGACTAAAGGCATGCTCATTTGATCTTGTCCTGCGCGAGCATTTTCGATATTACTACCTGAAAAAACTACCTGACTGTTTAAGGTAAACGTTCTGCCATGTTCGTCCGCCATGCGTAATATACCTGCTGCATTTGAGTTTTCGGCAAGCTGATAAAAATCAAGTGATGCCGTGGCACCTATAATACGTTTTGCTTCCTCGGGATCATGAACACCAGGCAATTCAATACGAATATGGTTTTTACCTTGTTGAAGTGTAACCGCTTCGGTTATTCCCAACTCAGCTATTCTTCCACGCATCGTTTTTAATGTTTGCTGCATAGTTTCTTGGCGAAATTGAGCTTTTTTTTGCGAGGAGTATGACAAGATCACTTGGTCATTTTGATTTTTTTGTTGAGATAAATCAGGGTAGGCTGCTTTTATTTGAGTGAAAAGTATAGCCATTTTACTTTTGTCAGCGTTAGAAAAATTCACCGAAAGGTTTTGATTGTCCGCATCACTAGTAAGATCAATCTTATGTTGAACAACACTAACGCCTCGAATACGTTCTTCCATAGCAAGGGTTTTTATTGCTAATGCGATGTTTTTAAGTCGGTCAAATAAAGCTTGTTTTGTGTCGACATCAAGTACAAATAATACTCCACCACTTAAATCTAAGCCTAATTTTATTGGCTTAGCGTCGAATGATTGCAACCATGAGGGTACGCCACTTATCACCGAGGTCTCAACCCGATAATGATTAAACTCATTAGATAAACGTGTGTTAACTGACGCTATGTCGGCTGTATTACTGAGTGTTATTGACGTTGTCTTATCAATAGTATGAATTTTATCAACGGTTAAGTTGTTCTTATTCAATAAACCTTTAAGCTCACTAGTCGTTAGTTGTTGCACGTTCGCATTAATAGGTGAGAGGACAATTGTGACTTTATCTTTATATATGTTGGGTAGGGCATTTACTAATAAAAAAACTAAGGTGAAAATAATTAATAGGTTTTGCCATGTAAAGTAACGATATGGCTTTTTTCTAGGTGAATTCATCATAAAATCTCGAAATTTTGCTACATTTACTCTCTAAATTTTAGAAAAGCGCCTGCAACAAGGGTCACTGTTAAAGCAGTGACGGGAAAAAGGAAAAATAAGTTAATAATGGTTAGATGATGAATCTATGAATGATAAGTCAGGCGAGCTGTGTATAGCGTATTGCCATCTTTCCAACCAGCAAGTCGATTAGAGTTTGAACGATGACTGAGTTGTTCATACCAATTAAGTTTAGCAGGAGGGTTTGCAAGATTTTTAAATAAACTTGCAGAGAGTTTTAGCGTAAAAAACTCAGTAACGAGAAGATAGTTTGGCGTGGTTTGTATTTCATTAATAAATAAAGAGGCGGAAATTAAATTTAAGCGCGGTAAGTTAACCACATCATCGGGGGCAATATTATCTATTAATACCGAAAAGTTTGATGTCGGGTGCGAGTGACTTTTTCCAATGGTCGATATACTAGAAAAAGTTAAATCGCTATTAGCTGAATTTTCAATAGGTAAAGCATTAGCCGTGGCAGCTAAGACAAATAAAAACAGGGTTATCGAAAAAGTACGCCACATAAGAAAAGTAAATTAATTATTAATATGGTGTATGTGTGGCAAAATATTTGTTTTTCAAGTGCAGAGGTAAAATATATTGACTAAAGTCGCGTTGATTATTGTCGAAAAATCACCATTGTTGCCAACATTATCGATATATTGTTTTTAAGGCATTTTCTATTGGTATTGTCCGATTAACACTGCTAAGTTGTTGATGGGTTACCCATCTAGGAGTCTAGCCAGCGAGTTAGACATACACAATGAAAATAAATTCTAAGCGGTGCAATAACTGTACTTTTTAGCATTGAAGTAAAGAGAAATGACTATGTTCTACCAAACCGACGACGTTCGCATCAGTAAAATAAAAGAATTATTACCTCCAATCGCACTTATTGAGCGATTTCCAGCTTCTCAAGAAGCATCTAAGTCGGTATTTTCTGCACGTAAAGCCATTAGTAACATTTTTAATAATAAAGATGATCGCTTGCTCGTTGTCATTGGTCCTTGTTCAATACATGACACCGATGCAGCATTAGAATATGGCCAGCGACTAGTTAAACTGCGCAAAAAGTATGAAGACACGCTTGAAATTGTTATGCGAGTTTATTTCGAAAAGCCAAGAACAACGGTGGGTTGGAAGGGCTTAATTAATGACCCTTACATGGATAACACCTTTAAGCTTAATGACGGCCTTCGAATTGGCCGTAAATTATTACTCGACCTCAATGATATGGGGATGCCGACAGCGGGTGAGTTTTTAGACATGATAACACCACAGTATATGGCTGATTTTATGTGTTGGGGAGCAATCGGGGCTCGTACTACTGAAAGCCAAGTTCATCGAGAACTCGCCTCAGGCTTATCTTGTCCAGTCGGATTTAAAAATGGTACAGATGGCACCATTAAAGTGGCAATAGATGCAATTGGCGCAGCAAGTGCTTCTCATCATTTTTTGTCGGTCACTAAATATGGTCATTCTGCTATTGTTCAAACAACGGGTAATAAAGATTGTCATATTATTTTACGAGGCGGTAAATCGACAAATTTTGACGCAGACAGTGTAAAAGTTGTGACTGAGCAATTAGAGAAGTCTTCACTTAATACCAAGATCATGATTGATTTTAGTCATGCTAATAGCAGTAAAAAGTTTAAAAATCAAATGCTCGTTTGCGATGATGTTTGTCAGCAAATTAGCGGCGGGAATGACAATATATTCGGTGTCATGGTTGAAAGTCACTTAGTAGAAGGTCGCCAAGACCTGATTGACGGAGAAGTGGCGACATATGGTCAAAGTATTACCGATGCTTGTATTGGCTGGTCTGATACAGAAGTCTTGTTGGCACAACTGAGTGAGTCAGTCGTTACTCGTAGAGCTTAAGTTTATTTTCCCTCTTCTTTAAGTGTATTAGTAAAGCCAATCAATTTTGATTGGCTTTTTTATTTGTAAATTCAATGCCGAGCGCTGATGTTATTGCCACTGTTTGAAACAAAATAACACTCGCATTTTGTTAGCTGTGCCTTTATGGTATTGAAAAATAATCACTAGCAGGCGTTAATTTGTTGAACATCCATAGACTATCTATTCTCACCCAATTTGAATTGAAGCGTATTTTTAATACTAAAAATGGCTTAATCGCCTTAACGGCATTTTGTGCTGTTTGGTTCATACTTTTGACTTATGTGATCAGCTCAGCCACTGAACTGGTTTTTTCCGATGGATTTAAGGTGGCAGCAAGTACTTTATTTGGTTCATTGGGAGTAAGTGCTTTGTTGAAATGGCCCGTTGCTGAATTTTCTATTTATTGGCTAGTCGCGGTTTATTCATTTCCAATATTCACTTTTTTAGTCAGTAGTGATCAAACTTGTTCCGACCGTGCTCGCGGAACGCTTCGTTTTATTACGTTAAGAGCCTCACGCAGTGAAATACTGCTAGGACGATTTTTAGGTCAATTCCTTACACTTGTTAGCCTTATATTACTAACGTTAGTGGCATGTGTTATTTTAGCCACAGTTCGCGATAATGCTTTGTTTTTACCGGCATTAAAACAAGCTGCAGTTTTGTTTATTGAATTAGCAATTATAATTTTACCTTTCATTGCTCTGATGTCATTTTTTAATAGTATTTTATCCTCAGCAAAAATGAGTATTGTTGCTGGTATTTTGTTTTATACCATAGGAGCACTATTGATAGGTTTTATTCAATTTCAATTAGACAGTGGACTTTTTCTTAACTTTATTTTTCCGGGTACACAAATTAGCAGTGTAGTTTCATTAGATGGACTCGATTTTTACCATTATTTAATTCCAATATCACAAACGATTGTCTTGTTATTTGTTGCGGATAAACTACTAAAGAGGGCATCAATATGAGTTTACTCAATAGCCAATCTGCGCCATTAATTCAAGTTGATAATCTTTCAAAATCATTTGGCGATCATCTAGCTTTAGACAAAGTATCATTCAGTATAGAAAAAGGGCAACCTATTGCTTTAGTTGGACCCAATGGTGCTGGTAAAACAACTTTATTTAGCCTTTTATGTGGTTACCTGTTGCCCACTAGCGGCACTATCACTATTGCAGGATTGAGGGCCGGAGACGCCAACCTATTCGGCAAATTAGCGGCTTTACCACAAGATGCTCAATTTGACCCACGTTTTTCTATTGCACATCAATTAACCTTTTATGCCCAACTGCAAGGTCTAACTCGCAAGAATGCACAAAAAGAAGCACAAAGAACGTTAGAGCTTGTTGGCTTAGCTGACACACTAAAAGCCAAGCCTGATGAGTTATCACATGGCATGCGTAAACGTGTTGCTATTGCCCAAACGTTAATTGGCTCGCCAGAAATAGTTATGTTGGATGAAGCGACAGCTGGACTTGACCCGATAAATGCACGAGAAGTTCGTCAGCTCGTTGCTTCATTATCATCAGAAATTACCTTTATTTTAAGTTCTCATGATTTGAGTGAACTAGAGCGGTTGTGTAGCCAAGTCTTATACATAGAGAAGGGACAATTAAAACAACATCAAAACTTGCAAAGCGAAGATCAGCAAGGTTTCTTAACAATTAGAATGAGGAAGGCGTACGATAACTTTTTACCTTTAATGGCTGGCGTTGCCGAAGTACAGCATATTGAACAGACGCAAAACAATGAGTTTTTAATTACTACCGGTATCGTTTCTCCTGAAAGCGAACCGTTAGATTTACAAATATTAAAGCTTTGTCATCAACACAAATGGCAATATTCACAATTAACTAACGGTAAAACTTTAGAAAATAGATTATTCTAGATTTTATCAGCAGGAATGAACTCACCATCAAGGTCGACACGCTTTTGTGTTCGACCATTGTTTTGTGAAGCCAACCAGTCAAGGTAATCATCAATGGGCATTGGTTTTGCGTAATAGTAGCCTTGGCCAATATCGCAGCCAAAACTACGCAATGTGTCTTCATCTTCTTGGCTATTAATACCTTCAGCAACAACTTCTAAACCTAAACCCTTTGCCATTTTAACGGTAGCTTCAGCAATGGTTTTACGTTTGTGATCATCATTAACATTCTCAACAAATAGTCGGTCAACTTTGAGCTCTTGAAAAGGAAGATGGCTAATTTGCGCCATGGATGAATATCCTGTGCCAAAGTCATCAATACTAATAGTAAAACCTAAATCGCCTAATTTTTGGATTAACTCAAGAGATTGCTTGTTATGGCTAATTGACGCCGATTCAGTTAACTCTAAAATTATTTTGTCAGCGGCTATGCCACTTTCTTCAATAATACTTAGAGCATTAGTAAAAAAGTGCTCATGAGCAATATCTTTACCACTAATATTAATTGAGACCATATGATTATTATTGACTAAAATTTGTTGATGCTGTGCTAAAGCGCGCTTAATAACCCATAACGTTAGTTGATTAATAAGGCCTAAATCTTCGGCTAAAGGAATAAAAATGTCAGGTGAGATGAAACCTTCACGAGGATGTTCCCAACGAATTAGACACTCGCTACTGCATACACGTAAGGTTTTAAGATCGATTTGTGGCTGATGGTATATAGCTAATGTGTCATTCTCTATTGCTTCTTTTAAATCGGTGGCAAGTTTGAGCAAGTAACTGGTGTGATCTGATTTTTCGCTTTGATAATAAGCCCAACGTCCATAGACAAGTTGCGCATCGTTTACCGCTAACTGGGCATGATTAATCAATAAGTAGTTAGCACTGCCATGTTCTGGGTGGTTAGCGACACCAATTACTGCTGACAAGGGTAACTTAAGGTCATCTATTTGAAATGTCTCAGAGGTAAGCTGTTGTATTGATTTGATCAAAACAGGCAAGTCTTGCTGATTTTTCTCGTTATTAACGATTATAGCCAGGCAGTTATTTTCTAAAAAACAAATTTTTTCGTGGTTAGAAGATAATTTTACGATAGCATCATTATGAATAAACAATGAGCTTAAGCGACGACTTAGGCGTTTAAATAAAGCCGCGTTAGCTTTATCATCAATATAAAGTGATATTTGTTCGATATGTTCTGGTTTAATTATTAATACACAAAAATCGTTTTTACCCGAAATTTTCATTTCGTTCATCGCGTTTTCAAGCATCGACTTACGGGGTAATCTGGTAAAATCATGGTAACTAATATCATGAATTCTATCTTGCTCATTCCTGCGCATCCGCTCAGCGAGTGCAAAAGCCATAAAAGTAATTTCAATCATCACCGCAAATAGAAATGCATTACGTGTAATGAATGTCGAATCAACATAATTTAATAACACGAGTGGTTGAATTGCCGCACCAGCTAAAAAAGGTACCCATGAAATGAAATAAAATCGTGCCCAGGCAAAATCTTTAGACAGTCTTCTAAAAATGATAAATAGTGCATATAAAATAAATATCGGTTGAATTGAAAAAAACAGTTTGGTTTGTGCAATTTGATCTAAGGTCAATGAATAAAAAGCGACAACCATTAACAGTAGGCAAGATGTTAGGCCCACTTTATAAAAATTCCCTTTTATTTGGTCATAACGTAAGAAATATAATGAGAAAAGTAACAAGAAAAATATCATAAAATAATCTAAAAATAACGAGTACTCATGGATTATATATTGAATGTTTTTTGAGAAAATTAGATATCCATACCCCGTTACTCCAGCTATAACAATAAAAGCAGATAATAAATAGCCAATATATACCAAGTAAACTTTATCTTTTGTCGCAAAAAATAGCACAAAGTTATAGGCTGCCATTAAAAGCATAATGCCAATAAAAATCCCAAAAGTCATTTGCACATAATCAGCACGTTTATCAAAATTGTCTTTGCTATAAAGTATTAACGGGATATTTGGTGCGCCATTACTTTTTACATGCACAATAACTTGTGCCGTACTCTTTGCAAGGAGATCAAAAGCTACATGTGGAAATACATCCAATAAGGTTTCTTGCTCAGGCGTCTGTTTTTGTTGAGCTATTTGTGTCGTACTTCCCAAAATAGCATTGACTTTATAAACATCAAAAAAAGCCAAACGACTGTTATCGGCATGCAATACAACACTTTGGGGGGTTGGAGTATTGTTACTAATATTAATTTTCACCCAATAGGATTGAAGACCTAATGCGTAAGGAATGTCATTAGCTAACGAGGGAGTGAATCGCGCTTCTGCCTCTTTGCTTTTAATGAGAGTTTTGATATTTAAACTATTGTCACGGTCAATAGCGTAGCTAAAATTACTTGTTACTAAAGGAGAATCTTCACTAAAAGAAAGATCATCGATATGACTGATGAACTGCCATACACTGTTAAGAATAAAAGCTAACACCAGCGAAATCATTAGGATAAAGACTAATTTGGTACTGTTATAAACACTTGAGGGTAACTTGATCATAAGGATAATTTTAAGAATAGCGGGATAAGTTTAATAAGGTTAATTTAGCAGAATATCGCAAATAAAGGCAGGAAATTAATAAAATAAAAAAGCCTACTGTCTAAAAGTAGGCTTTAACATATATAACGTAAGGTATTATTATATGAGTCTTAGATAAGTCTTAGATAAAACAAGACTAAAATGAAGTAGTGTCAGTAAATAAGCCTACTTTTAAATCTTTAGCAGTATAGATAACCTTGCCATCAACTAAGACTTCACCATCAGCAATACCCATAAACAATTTGCGCTTGATAACACGCTTTAAAGTGATTTTATAAGTCACTTTTTTGTTGGTCGGTAAAATTTGACCTGTAAATTTAACTTCACCTACACCCAACGCTCTACCGCGACCTGGACCACCTGACCAACCAAGGAAGAAACCAACGAGTTGCCACATAGCATCTAAGCCTAAACAACCAGGCATAACAGGGTCGCCTTTAAAGTGACAATCAAAAAACCAAAGGTCTGGGCTAATATCAAGTTCAGCAATAATCTCACCTTTACCATATTCACCACCATCTTCAGTGATAGAAATAATTCGGTCCATCATCAACATGTTGTCTGAAGGTAATTGACTATTTCCTTCGCCAAACATTTCGCCAGTTCCTGCTTTTACTAAGTCTTCTTTAGAGTATGAATTTTGATCTAACATGAGGTCACTTTATTTTCAGTAATTAAATTATTCGCTACTTTAGCGAACACCTGTACACTAAACAACTCCGAGCAGTGCTTTATTTGAGTTTTATTAATATAAAGTTAGATTATTATCATTTTTTTATATATTATTTGGTTACGCATAACCTTGTTTTTATTTTAGATAATTTGGTAACTCACTGATGAAAGAGAATAAAAAAGCATTTAGTAACGCAGAGAAACAAAAGCGCTATCGCGAACGACAAAAAGAGAATGGCAAAAAAGAAATGCGTGGCTATTTGTCTCCAGAAGCACAAAATTGTTACGAACTCATAGCCGAGCAGACGAAATGGACGGACAGCGTCATTTTAAGTAATGCGGTTAGACTGACTTATGCTGCTTATAAAAATGGTCAAATTGGTTTGTTAAATAATTGGTTAAAGAAGCATGATCTCTAGTTAAAATTTAGCCTAACAGCAGGTTAATAAAGCAGTGCTATAACTATGCTGCACTTTTTCAATGTAAGATGGTTGAATTCAATTGTACTGCTTGCTAATACCCTATATGCTCTAATCATATAAGGAATATTTCTTACAGTATTCTCCAAGATAATAAAAATTGTAAATTAAGGTGAACCTCCGTTGATAAATGTTTTATTGGTCGATGATCATGAGTTAGTTCGTACAGGAATACGTAGAATTCTAGACGACGTAAAAGGACTTAAAGTCATAGGCGAGGCCGAAACCGGAGAAGAAGCCGTACAATTTTGTCGTAAAAGTCAACCCGATGTTGTGTTAATGGACATGAACATGCCGGGGATAGGTGGTTTAGAAGCGACTAAAAAAATAATTCGTTATTCACCTGACATAAAAGTTATCGTGTTAACTGTGTATTCAGAAGACCCTATTCCTACCAAGGTCATGCAAATTGGCGCTGCAGGTTATTTAACTAAAGGTGCTGGTGCTGATGAAATGGTTAACGCTATTCGAGCAGTAAACAGTGGTCAGCGTTACATAACGCCAGATATTGCTCAACAAATGGCATTAAGTCAGTTTAAATCGAATGAAGAAAATCCATTCAATACCTTGTCTGAACGTGAACTTCAAATTATGTTGATGATCACCCGTGGCGAAAAAGTCCCCCATATTTCAGAACAACTCATTTTAAGTACTAAAACGATTAATAGTTACCGATATAGAATGTTTGAAAAGTTGAATGTTGGTAATGATGTAGAACTTACTCATCTCGCTATTCGTCATGGTATGATCAAAACAGAAACATTATAAACCTTGTCAATTTCTCAATCTCTTTTTGATCACCAAGCTTTTCTTTCTTCCGTTTCTGAGCAAGCGGGTGTTTATCGGATGTACGATAAACACCAAACGGTTATCTATGTAGGAAAAGCTAAACAGCTTAGAAAACGGCTTGCCAGTTACTTTCGTAAAGATGTCGGCAGCACCAAAACCAAAGTATTAGTCAGCCATATTATGGCGATTGACGTTACCGTTACTCATACTGAGGGCGAAGCGTTAATTCTTGAAAACAACTACATTAAAAAATATCTCCCTAAATATAATATTTTATTACGAGATGATAAGTCTTACCCCTATTTACTAATAACAGACCATAAACATCCTAAGCTAGGCGTTCACCGAGGCGGTAAAAAAGTTAAAGGTGAATACTTTGGTCCATATCCAACTGTTGGTGCTGTTTGGGAAAGCCTTCGTTTAATGCAAAAGTTATTTCCGGTTCGTCAATGCGAAGATAGTTATTATCGTGCGCGCAGTCGTCCTTGTTTGCAGTATCAATTAAATCGTTGTTCTGCACCCTGTGTCGATAAAATATCAGCGGTTGATTACCAGCAACAAGTTGACTTAGCTAAACTATTTTTACGAGGAAAAAGCTCAACGGTTATTGATAGTTTAGTGGTTGAAATGGAACAAGCTAGCCACACATTAGACTTTGAGGCTGCGGCTAAGTACCGAGATCAAATCGCTACGTTACGACAAGTTCAAAAGCAACAGTTTGTCAGTGGTATTGTCGCTGAACTTGATGTTATCGGTATCTATATTGAGAAATCACAGGTTTGTGTACACGTTTTATTTATACGTGATCAAAAGATACTGGGTAGCAAAAGCTATTTCCCTAGTATTCCTGCCGAAACTGAACAAGCAGACGTTTACCAAGCCTTTATAAGCCAGCATTACTTAGGGCAAGACTTGAAAAGTGCTGCGATACCTAAAGAAATAGTGATCAGTGAAAGTTTTGAACACATTGAAGAGCTTACTAAGCTTTTGAGTGAGCAAGCCGAGCGCAATGTTAAAATATCAACGAGTGTTCGCAGCGAACGTGCCCAATATTTAAAGTTGGCCTGTACCAATGCGCAAAATGCATTGGTCACTAAGAATAGTCATAAAGCGTCAATGCAAGCGCGTTTTTCGGCATTAAATGAAGTTTTTGAACTTGATAATGGCATTAACCGAATTGAGTGTTTTGATATTAGTCATACCATGGGGCAACAAACCGTGGCGTCTAATGTGGTGTTCAATCAAGAAGGGCCTTTAAAGAGTGATTATCGTCGTTATAATGTTTATGGCATTACACCGGGTGATGATTATGCGGCGATGGCGTTTGCGCTTAACAAACGTTATGGCAAGGTGAACACCATGGAAAATATGCCTGACATTGTTTTTATTGATGGCGGTAAAGGACAATTATCAAAAGCAGAAGCATTTTTTACTCAATGGCAAATAGATACCGCTTTAGAAAAAATTCCACTATTAGTTGGTGTCGCTAAAGGAGAAGGGCGTAAGCCTGGACTTGAAACGCTAATCTTAGCAGGTAGTCATCAGCTAATTTCATTACCATCAACCTCACCAGCTTTACACTTAGTACAGCATATTCGTGATGAATCACATCGTTTTGCCATTACAGGACATCGAGCCAAGCGTCAAAAAGCCAGCAAAAAATCGACACTTGAATCTATTGAAGGAATTGGCGCGAAAAAACGTCAAGCCTTATTAAAATATTTAGGTGGGCTCCAAGAAGTTATCCAAGCCGATAGGTCAATACTTGAAAAGGTGCCTGGTATTAGTGCTGTTTTAGCCGATACAATATATAACGCCTTACATGATAAATAAGTTAAACGTCTTCCTGTAATAAACCCACCTTTGTTGTCTACACTTATTATTGCTATTTTTTGATAAAAATTTACGTCTCTGCCTGTAATGTGTAGAATGCGGTAACGCTTGTTGCTTTAGTAGTAAAATAAATTTATGTGGACCATTCCAAATCAAATCACCATGTTTCGGATAGTATTAATACCTGTTTTTTTAGTGGTATTTTATTTACCAGTCTCATGGAATCATTTCGGCGCATTTGCCGTATTCTGGCTTGCTGCTATTAGTGATGCCCTTGATGGCTATCTAGCACGTAAATTAAACCAATCTTCAGCATTTGGCGCCTTTATCGACCCAGTAGCTGATAAATTAATGGTTGTTGCTGCTTTAGTGCTACTTATTCAAGATTATCAACTGTGGTGGATTTCAATTTCAGCAATATTAATGATTGCTCGTGAAATTTTTATTAGTGCCTTGCGTGAATTTATGTCTTCACGCGGTAAACGCGATGAAATTGCTGTTTCTCAAATGGGAAAATATAAAACAGCTGCGCAAATGCTAGGTATTATGGGATTAATTTGGCAACCTGATTATGATATTCCGCTAATTCTGTTTAATTTTCCACATGAAATATTAATGTTTATCGCTTACAGCTTTTATGCAATAGCCACAGTGCTTACTTTTTGGTCAATGCTGGCCTATTTCAAAGTAGCTTGGCCAGAGTTAGCGAAACAAAATAGCTAGAAAATGATATATTTAGTTAAAAAAACGTCAAATTAGCCGCTTTTTGAGCAGTCAAAACAAAATTGAAATTAAACTGTTGACTCCAAATAATTTCAATGTAGAATGCGTCCCAAGTTGACAGGGAGTCAGCAGATGAAGCGGCTGTAGCTCAGCTGGTAGAGCATCACGTTGCCAACGTGAATGTCACGAGTTCGAGTCTCGTTAGCCGCTCCAAGTTTGATTTATAATGATTTTTTTAAATCGTTATCTTTTCAAAGGATTCGGCGGGTTGGCAGAATGGCTATGCAGCGGATTGCAAATCCGTGGACCTCGGTTCGACTCCGGGACCCGCCTCCATTACTTATTTATAAGTGTTGGATGTATGAAGGACTTAGTTTAAATACTAAGAAGTAGGGAACCAATCACTACTATAAAAAATAATTATCCGATGCCCGGGTGGTGGAATTGGTAGACACAAGGGATTTAAAATCCCTCGCTCATAGAGTGTGACGGTTCAAGTCCGTCTCCGGGTACCACTTTGTTTTTAACAGAGTAAAGTGGGTAGTTAAGATGGTGTATGTTGGCGCATGCAGATAAAATTTAAACCTTGTTTGTAATAGCAAGTTATGAAGCGGCTGTAGCTCAGCTGGTAGAGCATCACGTTGCCAACGTGAATGTCACGAGTTCGAGTCTCGTTAGCCGCTCCAAATTTTATTAAAGAAAAGAAAACCTTAAGTAATGATATATTACTTAATCTACGAAGCGGCTGTAGCTCAGCTGGTAGAGCATCACGTTGCCAACGTGAATGTCACGAGTTCGAGTCTCGTTAGCCGCTCCAATATTTAGCGTTTAGTTAGATAAGCTAGATAGTAAAAATCTCTTAGTAATTAAGAGTTAGTAGGGAGCCAATCTCTACTTTAAAAAGAATTATCCGATGCCCGGGTGGTGGAATTGGTAGACACAAGGGATTTAAAATCCCTCGCTCATAGAGTGTGACGGTTCAAGTCCGTCTCCGGGTACCACCTTTTTTTATTCTGTATATCCCCTGTTAATCAATAAGTTACACCATAAATCACTCGGTTTTATCTTCATTGAAAATAATCAATTATTCGTCCTTATTTTAGCTTTTTATCAACTTTATACGCGTCGAAACACTACTACATTTAATATATAAAACTTAATTTTTCGCACATAACCCTAGCAATCTCCTGTCGCGATACTGTCCATCTAATCTTACAATTCAGTTTCCTGTCTATACGCAGACACTTTTTATTAAAAAACTGCTATTCATTTCATTATTAAAACAATCTACTCGTAGCGTTAAGTACCATTCTCTATGGTCTATATCCGGTTTAAATACACTGAACTATGTCCGAAAGTAAATAAACTCTGAGCATATATTAAATTATTGGATCCATTAAATAATCGCGGAGATTTTAATAATGCCAGTACTTAACGAAACTCGATTCAAGTTTACAAATTCAAAACTAAAAGCTTTACCTGCTAATGACATTGATTCTAGATCAACTGATCAAGAATATACTGATACTGAAGTATCAAACCTTAAGCTATTAGTCGGTAAGACAGGAAGCAAAAGGTATTTAGTTCGCTATCAGATAAAATCTAAAAAACGCTCATTAACAATCGGTAAATTTCCAGATATCAATGTTAACGATGCCCGTAGCATAGCTAGAAAACACTTAACGCAAGTTGCATCAGGTGTTGACCCTAAGCAAGAGCGTGAAAATCAAAAGTTAATGCCAACGTTAAATGATTACTTCAATGACAGTTACTTACCCTACATCAAGCAAAATAAACGGTCATGGAAGCATGATCTCCAAAGATACACAGATTACGTCAGTAAAAGATTCGGTAATAAGTATTACGATGAAGTATCAGCTTTAGATATACAGAGGCTACAAATGGATATGTTATCAGGGGAAGGCTTTACCAAAATATTTGCTAAGGCTACGTGTAACAGAACATTGGCCTTGCTTAAAACAATGGGACAGCAAGCGATTTCTTGGGGAATTATTGAGGTTAATCAAGCTAATAAAATTAAACTACTAAAAGAAGATAACACCAGAACACGTTATTTCACTATTGGTGAAATGCAGAAAATAATTAAGCAAGCGCTTAAGTATCCTAATATATTTTCAGGTCGGTTTATAGCTTTACTGCTTTACACAGGCGTTCGTAAAATGGAGTTACTGACAGCTCAGTGGAAGCATTTAGATAAAGTTAAACGAAAACTCTATGTTCCTATGACAAAATCAGGAAAAAGCCGTGAAATCTATCTTAGCGATGAAATGATGAAGCTAATCTGTGAATTACCTAAACGTGAAAGTAACCCGTATATATTTTCGAGTTTGATCACGGGTAAACACATATCTGAACCTCGATGGGCTTACGACGTAATTCTTAAGAAAGCGGGGATAAATCGTAAAGAAGTTTGTTTTCATACTTGTCGCCACAGTGTAGCGACGGCTTTAATTTCGAGTGGGCGTGATTTGTATGATGTGATGATCCAATTGGGTCACGCTAATATAGCTAGTTCGCAAAGGTATTCTAAGGTAACTGAGCAACGTCAAAGATCGGTAGGGCAAACGGTTAGCGATTTAATTTCAATTTAATTTAGCTAAAAGTTCAAAGTAGACGTTAAAATCACGTATATGGACAGGAAATACTTGATTAGTTAAGCCATTAAAATTACTACTTTCATTACACCAGTGTTTTAACGGTGTAATGAAAGTAGTAATTTTTTTATTAAAGTAAATAGCGAGGGATAAAGCATCCCACGAAGAAGGTTCGTCCACTAATCTTAAGTATTTTTTAATAAAATTTTAGGTCGATGCTAAATAGATCACTTTATGGCATAAGGGAATGTTTGGTAGATAAATTTCATCCTAAAATCAATAATATTATACATTATGTGTACTCGAAAACATTACTATAAAAATATAGTTTTATTTTCTTTGTTTGTCGCATAACCTATTATTTTTAAAGACTAATTAACTTGATTTACCTTTAGGGGTACAGTAATATTTGCGTAAGTGAGATCACTGTGTTTTTTAATTCAGGGCTGTAAAGTTGATTGATTTTTCTTTTTTGATAGTTGAATAAAAACATGATGGTTACAATCATATATAAAAATATGGACTAGGTTAATAGCCAACTTGTTCATTAAAATAGGGAAATGTTAATGATTAATAGTAAATACCCCAATGGATCCGAATGGCGGAAATGGGATCTCCATATACATACTCCAGCTTCATTCCATTGGAATGGTCAAAGGTTCAACAGCGACCCTCGCGCTCCTGAAAATGCCTCCTTGGTTGATGAAATGATCAATGCACTTAACTCGGCTGAGCCAGCAGTATTTGCAATTATGGATTATTGGACTTTTGACGGTTGGTTCGCTTTAAAGCATCGCTTATCTCAAGCAGATGCTCCAAAATTGGAAAAAACCGTTTTTCCTGGGATAGAACTACGTCTGATGTCCCCTTTGAAAGGTAGATTAAACGCACATGTTCTCTTCTCCGATCAAATTGATGACCAAGAACTTATAGATTTTAAATCTAATTTGAAGTTGGAGTTTGCCGGAGAGGATGTTAGAAACTTATCTGATCAAGCTCTTATTGAGTATGCTCGTTTTGTCCCTAGCGAAAAATTAAAACACCATTCCTTTGATCGTGGTCGAGTGATGGAGGACCGCGAGTTTGCTCTACAAGCTGGTTCTAAAATGGCTGAATTGAACTGCGAGAGTTATAAGCAAGCTATAACTAAAGTAAAAAATGAACAAGCCATAGGGTTTATGCCTTTTGATACTAGTGATGGATTAGCTGGGATAGAACGTAATGAGCATTATGCATATGTTTTAGGGTTATTCAAAACCTCGCCTATATTTGAGACTAGAAACCTTAGCCTTTGGGAAGCTTTTTCTGGTATTAAAACTACACAGAATGAAGCTTGGATCGGTGATTTTCAACTTGCTTTAAATAACATACCAAGACTTGCCGTTTCAGGAAGTGACGCCCACAGGTTTATTGGTGAACAAGGAAATAATGATCGCCGTGGTTATGGTGATTATCCATCAGGTAAAGCTACATGGATAAAAGCTAACCCAACGTTTCAAGGGTTACAACAGGCGATAAAAGAACCTGCAAAGCGCTCTTTTATCGGAATAATACCCCCTAAAATACAATTAGTTAAAGAAAATAGAAGCATATTTATAGATAAACTTGAAGTAATAAAAGAGCCGGAATCGACATTCAGTGAACATTGGCTAGACAATACAAAGTTAACTTTAAATCATGATTTAGTTGCTATTATTGGTAATAAAGGAAGCGGTAAAAGTGCTTTAGCAGATATTACTGCATTGTTAGGAAACTCAAAGCAAAGTCATCACTTTTCATTTTTAAAGGAAAACCGTTTTAGAGGTAAAACGGGAGCGCCAGCTAAACACTTTATCGCAAAAGCAATATGGGTAGATGGACAAGTTTTAGAAAAAAACCTGAATGAAAATCCAGCAACTGAAAATGTTGAGTATGTGAAGTATATACCACAAGGGCATTTCGAAGAGTTATGTAATGCTCATGTCTCTGGTAAGTCAGATTCTTTTGAGCAAGAGTTAAGATCTGTTATTTTCTCTCATGCAGATGATGCCACTAGGTTAGGTGCACATAATTTTGACCAACTTATTGAACAGCAAGAAAGCTCATTGAGAAGTTACTTTGACAGCTTAAGAAGCGCATTACATAAGCTTAACCGTCAGATATCATCTATTGAAGGTCAAATGTCGGATGAAACTCGCAAATCAATCGAAGAGAAATTAAATCAAAAAAATAGGCTGATTCAAGAGCATACAAGAATTAAGCCCGAAGAAATTCCTGAGCCTACTAGCGAATTATCTACCGAACAACAGGTAGCATCTGCTGAACTAACCCAGATTGCTTTGGAAATTGAGTCCATTGTGAGTCAACAGGAAGCTAATAAAGCTGAAATGACTCAACTTGCTTTAAAGAAAAAGGCTTGTTTGAATATTCAAGAAGGAATCGATGTTGTCAAAAGGGCTATTACTCAGTTTAGAACAGAGTATTCACCCGATGCTATTATTCTGGGAATGGGAGTTGATACTTTAATTTCGCTAGAAACAAAAGATGAACAGTTAATAGTAAACCTTCAATTTATTCAAACTCGAAACAGTGAGATTACAGCTAATAATCAACAGCTTGATGTAGATATAGCTTCTCGGTTGGATAAAAGAGGGCCATTGAATGCAAAATTAAATGGACCACAACAGGATTATCAACAATATTTAGAGCTATTAAAAGTTTGGGTAGAAAAAGAAAGTGAAATACTAGGTTCAAAAGATTTACCGGATACATTCGAGGGGTTAAAGCACCGATTAGAGCAGTTAGATGAATTGCCAGTAAAAAGAATAACATTACAAGCTCAGCGTATGAGCATCACCGAACAAATTTTTGATAGATTAGACGAACAACGTATTAGTAGAGAATCTTTATTTAACCCAGTTCAACAATTGATTCAAAATAACGCACTGATACGTGATGAGTACAAGCTTCAATTTAAGGCTGAAATAAAAAGTACCCCCGAGCTTGTCTACAGTAAGTTGTTCGCGCTGGTAAAACAAACAACCGGTGAATTTAGAGGAGATAGTGAAAGTTTAGCAGTGCTAAAAGATATGATGGATAGACACGATATAAGTAATAAGTTGTCTCTTAGGGAATTTGTTCAAGAATTGCATGACAAGCTTGAAACAGTTTCAAAATTACCAGGTGTAGAGTCATTATTGAAGAAAGACCGAACTACTAACGAAGTTTATGATTTCATATTTGGATTAGAGTACCTAGATCCTAGATACACTTTGATGTTCCAAGATGCACAAATAGGGCAGCTTTCACCAGGGCAGAGAGGGGCTTTACTTCTTATTTTCTATCTACTAGTTGATAAAGGCAATAAGCCAATTATTCTAGATCAACCAGAAGAGAATTTGGATAATGAAACGATTGTTAGTCTATTAGTTCCTGTCTTGACAGAAGCAAAAAAGAAGAGACAAATAATTATGGTTACCCATAACCCAAATTTGGCAGTAGTTTGTGATGCCGAACAAATAATTCACTGTGAATTTATTCGGTCTGACAGTCATAATATTAATTATATTTCAGGAGCAATTGAATGCAGCGTTATAAATAACAAAGTAGTCGACGTTTTAGAAGGAACTATGCCTGCTTTTGATAATCGTAAAATAAAATATATGTAATTAATAAAATAAAGATGAAGTAGCAAAAGCTACTTCATCTAGTTAATTTATTTATTGATCACCTTTTTTAATAATCGTCTTACAACCTCGCTGATAGATTGGTCATTATTACTGGCATAATCTTTAAGAAACCTAGCTTCGCTAGGGTTCAAGTAGAACGTTAATCTTACCTTCCTATTATCAGATTTAGTTCTACCACCTATCGAATGTTCAATTTCTTTTAATGTCTGTATTTTCATAAAAAACCACCATAAGCAATAATCGCGTCATAAACTTGTTCATGAATTCGGCGCGATTTGTTTAGTTGATATTCACCCAAGTCATTGGGGATAAGTCTAAGCCATTGTTCTCCGTCTTTTGCTACTCGTTCAAATAAAGTTGTTTTACGAATTGAATAAATAGGTGGATGATTCAATACTTCAATTAAATAATCATGCACTTTGTCATGCTTCTTTTTATCAGTAAAATTATTAATAATAATGACAATTGGTAAGCCACTTGGCTCAAGCAACTTATAAGTTTCAATTGTTGCTTGTACACTACGCTCATCCATTAAAGTAGGGATCACACAAACATCACAAAATCTAACCGCATGAGATACTTTAGGGTCGATATTAGTGCTCATAGCACCGAAATCAAAAACAACATTCTTTAAGTGTTGAAATTCGAAGGGTATACGTTTAGTTGAGTGAGGTATTTGATAAACCTCTGTTTTATTAGGTACTACTATGTCATTGGTTACATAAACAGAATTAATGTAAGTGGCAAGGTTAGCAGCTAATGAGCTTTTACCCACACCGCCTTTAAGTGAACAGAATAATATTTTCATAAATTTTTCCTAAGTAGATTTTTATAATTACTTGTTAAGAAAAAGTGGGGATAAATTAGGGGTTTTCAGGGGGCATAATTTAAGATTAAAGCAAAAAAAATCAGTTATGTTTATTAAGTTAAACTGATTTTAATTAAATGGGCTAGAAAGCATTAATCATTCACTTCATCAACGATAAAGCCAACCACACCACCGATAATTGAACCGACAATTGCACCCTGTGGACCAAAGCGTGCGCCGATCATAACACCAGTCAAAGCTCCATTAAGGGCTGAATTAGAAGGTTTAGGCATAACTTCTACATGTGACTTATTATTTGTGTTTGAACTAGTCTTTTTTGATTTCAACGGTATTAACTCCTGCTATAAATATTAAGTAATACAAGAAGTTACTTCGTCTTTTTATCAGCAGGAGAAATACTTGAAGTTATTGGCGTTAATTGCTCTATAAAAGCAGCGCGTTCATCTAAATCATCACTAACAGTATGTAAGAATAAATTCTTCTCAGAAGGCTTAATAAATCCTATATCATCAGAGCGTAAAATCGCAGCAGTAAAGGAAATATTGTTACTGGAGCCTCCAGAAATAATTTCCTTGAATAATGATGACTTAAAAGGCTTTAAATCTTTATTTTTATTTAAAAGTTCAACAATGTCAGAAACCAATATCCATTTTTTGCTGAAAAGGCCAGCACTCGAATTAGTGGTTAATCTTAAATAGATTTCTTTACTTTCACTATGCTGAGCTATTTCAAAACCTATTTTTCCACTAGATTTTGTTGATAGTTTAGCGGCAGTGCCTGTTTTTAATGTTAAATATTGAACATCAGCTTTATCTTCAATTACTGATAACTCAGGTTTTGAACTAGTGTTTATTTGCTTTATCGCTTTTGCTTTTATTGTACTCATAAGAATTTTCTCTCAAGGTTGGTTATAAATTGTGGGTTAATATAATGAAGTAATGTCTGTGCATCAGCCCGAAGTGCTAACGGTATATCAGCATTACAAATGATTTGTAGTAGTTGCTCACAGTTCATGATTGAGCCGGTGTTTGGTTAATAAACTCAATATCGATATCAAGTGGGCGGATCACATATAAACCATTACCGTCAGCACTATGGATAGTGAGCGATAGGGCATACTCATCAGGTAATGCTTCAACAAACTCAGGGTTATTAATAGCATCATCAACTTGTTGGCATAACGCAGGGCTTAATAACGTAGATAACATATCTACATCATTACTTTTAGTTAGTATTAACAATTGTGTTTGACCACTTTGCCAATAAAACTGTGCCTCTGCTTGAGTATCGAAAGGTTCAATGAATAATTCAATAGCACGTTTAGCTATAGCTTTAGGTAGTTGTAACTGATTAATGTCAGGAAAATAATTGATTAATTGCATGTCTTAATTCCTAAAACCTTAAAGGCTATCCAAATAAATGGATAGCCTTTAAGGTTTTGATATATCGAGGGGTTAAAGTTCGTTCTTCATATTTTTTATATATGGTTGAAAACAACTTTATTTCAGTAGTGATAAGTTATTAAAACAGCCATTTATTCGGTTTTAGCTAAATCTTGAAGTACATTCTTTAATGCCTCAACCGTAAAGAATGGCGCTAGAGGTAACTCAGGGAATTTAGTTTTTACAAGTTTTACCGCTTCCATCACACTATGGGTATAAGGCAAACAATACTCAAAAAACTTACCCTTTTTAGCATTTGAAAAACTACTAATGCCACTGGAATAACCGCTATCTATCAACCATTCGCTGATTGATTTATCTGTTCCTGCCTTAGTTAAGCCAAACTTTCCTTGCTTATAGGCTCTAATAAATAACTTAATGAAAAGGTCACCACAACTTTCAGAAGCTAACCTTCTCAAACCTGTATTTTTCTTAGCAAGCTGTAACTGATAATAATCATCAAATTCATGAAATTTTTCAATGGTAGTTAAACAGTTGCTTTGTCGCCATTGATCGAAGATACCTCTAGCTATAAGACCTTGGTCGACCGTATTCCAAGTCTCAGTATCAAATGTTAAACAGTCACCGTATGGCGTATTTACCATTCTTGGATTAAAAGGTCTACGCTTGAAATCAAACTCCATGTTCAACGTTATTTCGCGTTTATAAGCAATCAAATCACTTTCTGTTAGCCATTGCTGCCTAGTAGAAATTAGATGCGTGTTGGTGATTTTCTGTTGTGCTGTCCGGTTTAGATAAGTCTCTGCCATAAACTTATGTGGCTTTGATAAATGCTCTTTAGGCAAGCTGATACTACCTTTAGCTAATACTTGGCTCTTGGTCTCAGACCACTCAGGATGAGGCTCAGTAGTAAAGTGGAGTCGCGTCTTACCACAGATTAACTGGTTTGATTTACTTTTGACTTCTAACATATGCGCACCAGGATCAACTCTGTGGACCAATGCTTGAAAACGTTGGCATAACTCGCCCGATGTATCAACTTCATGTAGTTGGATATTATTAGGATCTTTTATCTCGATGGTTGATAAAAAACCGTCAGTAATAGCATTTATCAATTTTACGTCATCAGGTAAGCTGTTAAGTAACTCTCCCACTACAGCCCTAATTAGCCCTGTAATATGACTTGCGAAGAAAGGGTTAGTGATATCACTAGGTGGAATTTTCTTACTTTCACCAGAAGAGGTATTAAAGCCTGTAGCACCTGATAATCCTTGCCCTGTTTTGCCGTAGATACTGTTCATGATCAGTTTATACATTTCATTTTCAGTCGACTTTTTAGGGAATTGTTGGCGCTTAGCTCGAAGGTCTTTGATAACAGGTTCAAAAAAGCGTTTGTCATTTTTCCAAGGAAGGACACAACCCGTTAATATTTTAACGCTGGCACCTAAACGTAAAGCTAAATCTATCTCAGCAGCAGTGACATAATCGGTACCTTTTCGCGTAAAATATAAACCGTTAGTGCCAGCTCTAAAAGCAATTGTCGGATACCGAACGCTTTCCGGAAACTCAACCTCAGCATAAGCAAAACCTAAAACATGTCCTTTGAAGTCATCAGTGTTTGTAGTGTGTTTGGCGTTGTCATAATCAGGCTCACATAAGTCTAAAAGCCCCATTGAATAGGCACCAGTTAAATCAAGGTCTGTAGCCACTTCATTTTCAGTAGCTCCTATTGCATAGGCGACATTGTGGGCACCTTTAAAAGAATGAGTTGCTAGCTTATAAAATGTATCAACGACAGGGTCGATAAGCACTTCGTCACGCGTTTGTACTCTTTTATTTTTATGATTGAAATAAGAAGATTTATGATGAGATAAACCAAAAACACTTTGAAAATGTTTTTCATCATCAAAGCTTTGTTTAACCAGTTTTACACCAAGGCTTCCTAGTGTTGAAGGGAGGGTATCTTGATTAAATTCTTGCTTGATGGTTTTCATCATATGCAAGCCAAAGCGAAGCGAAATTTGTGCATCACGTAAAGCGTATGCTTCAAATATCTCAGGCTTATCATCCTTTAGCTTAAGCATATTATCAATGCTATGACCTAGAGGTAACTCAAGCTTGTCGAAACCAATCAGCTTAGCAATATTTTCTAACGAGCCGCTAGCAAGTGGTGATAGCAATAAAGTATCAATAAATTTCACTTGGGCTAGACGAGGCTTTCTGTTTTTATCTTTAAGTATTAAAGCACTACGTTTAACTCGTTGGTTAGATCCAATAAACATAATATCGGTATCTTGACCAATGTTTGCTTCCTTAACGATACTTTTAGGTAAACCTAAGCTTGCTACTGTGTTACGCAAACCTTCAACGCTGTGTTTATTATCTGTATTCCAAAAGTCACTGAAATTAACGATATCAGC
Source organism: Colwellia sp. BRX9-1 (assembly GCF_014077195.1). Lineage (NCBI taxonomy): Bacteria > Pseudomonadati > Pseudomonadota > Gammaproteobacteria > Alteromonadales > Colwelliaceae > Colwellia > Colwellia sp. BRX9-1. The sequence continues at coordinate 1,016 of NZ_JACGVM010000018.1, read as the reverse complement.
ACGCATGAAATGGCAAAAAACAACGATTTTTTTAGGCCATACGGTTATCATCTTATCGTCTTTTGCTTGGTGAACAATATGACCTAAGAATTTATCAAGTGATAAGCGCTGCGAACGTCTTGGACCTTCAGTATCGATAATGTATAAACGCTCTCGCGGCTCTCCATCTTTATCCTTGGTATACACTGCGGCTGTGTAGCAAAGAATGTGGTTGGAATCTCTATCTCGGATCCGTTGCCATTCACTATCAATACCGATATATAAGATGCCACCTTCTGCTGATACAACATCATCTAACGAACCGTCAGCGTCGTTAATTTCTTGCGTTGTAAGACGAAGAACATCTAAGTCTGAAATATAAGATTCATCAAAAGCTTCCTGCTGATGAAATTTAGGGCTTACTACTAATTTTGTCATAGTTATTTACTCATTTTATTTTATACGAAAATTTTCAGGGTTAAACGAAAAAAGCCCTAGCGGTGGCGGCTAGGGCATTTCATTATTTAGGGTACTTATTCATCTGTATCTTTAAGCAGTTCATCCCAATTTGGCTGGTAAAATCTACCTGCATCACACGCATCAACAATTTTCTCTATCTCTTCGCGGATGATAAAACGCTTTACTTCATCTGGTTCAATAATGTTACTTAGCATCGATGAATTATTGTCTTTAATCATTACTCCTTTAGAAGTAAGCGTACCAACGCCAATCATAGAATCCCTAGCAAAATCGCCGTTAGGAAAGAATATTTTCTTAGCCATGTTTTCACCTTAATAAAAGTTATGAGCTTTATGCTCGGCTGCAACGTGTAAGCACATTACATTTAAATAAAACCTAATGATTAGGTCAGTTATTAAGAGCTTTGTTGCTCTTATCTCTATAGTGTGAAATTTAGTGAAAATTTATATTTGCTAAGAAATACAAATGATAAATAAGTAGGTGTATTTTTGTTAAGTTACTGATTTTAATTAAAAATAAAAATAAAAATAAAAATAAAAATAAAGATAAAAATAAAA
>NZ_JACGVM010000086.1:0-340 GCF_014077195.1 Colwellia sp. BRX9-1 | reverse complement strand
TAGAAGCCTAGCAATGTCCTACTCTCACATGGGAACTCCCACACTACCATCGGCGCTACTGCGTTTCACTTCTGAGTTCGGAATGGGATCAGGTGGTGCCACAGTGCTATTGTCGCTAGACAAAACTTGTAATATCAAAGATATAATTTAATTTATACTGTTTAAAATACAAAGTAAATTAGAACCTTGGAACAAAAAACCCGTAGCATCAGCTACGGGTTTCTCTAAATAGAAGCCTAGCAATGTCCTACTCTCACATGGGAACTCCCACACTACCATCGGCGCTACTGCGTTTCACTTCTGAGTTCGGAATGGGATCAGGTGGTGCCACAGTGCTATT
>NZ_JACGVM010000110.1:0-226 GCF_014077195.1 Colwellia sp. BRX9-1 | reverse complement strand
GGAGCGTTGCTCCGTTGCTGCAGGCCTTGCCTGAAGCGAGATGCGCATGATACGCTTCTCAGTTTTGATGTCAACGTTTTATTTAATTTAATTTGAAGTTTCTTTTCGAAGATTCAAACCTTATCTATAAAACGTTAAGTTAACTACTTTACTCTAAAGTGATGTAGATAACTTATCAAAACGTTCGTTTGGGTTACCCCTTGGAACTGGAGCGCATTCTAGACAT
>NZ_JACGVM010000051.1:0-1878 GCF_014077195.1 Colwellia sp. BRX9-1 | reverse complement strand
ACGAAATTACTTGCTTCATTCTATGCGTTAACTCACTTAATACTAAAAGTGAATACAATGGTTCTGAAATTAATGAACAAGGATCAGTGTATTTAACTTGACGTGGGGAGTCATACCAACGCCACGTTAAGCGGCAAAAAATTGTTGGCTAAAATGTGAACGGAGTGAAACAGCCAACTGTTTTTTGTCCGTTTGAACGCCTTGTTAGGTGTTCTTTTTATTAGGTTTATTTAATTTAACAGTTGCTTCCGTACAACGCAAAGACAACCAAAAACTTGCAAGAGATATTAATAGATTAGATCCACCAATTTCGACTCCTGCAAGCACCATAAATGTTAGATATACACTATAAGTTGATAATAAAAGTAAACATGATGCAGCAATACGAGAATGCCACCTAAAAACTGCAAAGAGCAGGAACGCGTACAAGCTGAAATCAATTATAAAACCAATAGATGTTTCAATATTCAACTCTTGAAAAAATAGTCCAACGATCAAGCTTATTACAGTTAAAATTGCGATTCCAAAAGTACAAGACTTGATCATAGCGATACAAGTCGATTTAGAATCTAAGGAATGAAAAACATTTATCTTTTGATCAACATCCATAGTTGAGAGATTCCCTGAACACCTAACGCCCTATTAAGCGGCGCGAAATTGTTGGCTAAAATTGCGAGGAACGAAGCTAGCCAACTGTTTAGCGTCCGTCTTGAATAGCTTGTTATATGTGGCTTACATGGCAAACACTTAAGTTACCAAGAGCAATAAAAGGTTAAAGCGTGGAATGAGTAGATTCAAAAAACCTTTCGCCACTTTGCTACTAACCGTGAATTTGAGCCGTTTACTAAAAAGCCAATTAAGCAAAAACCTAAACAAACTTTATAAAACCTAAAGAGAATTGAGCGATATGCGCTAAATCCATTTAGGCGAAAACTGTGTAACCAAAAACACAAACTGATTTTATGCCACTAAAGTTACCACAAAAAAGAACCGAAACAAGCACAAACCATTAATTTATATGCCCAAGTTCAAAACATAATTACTTGAACAGTGGCGACATATAACGCCCATATTAAGCGGCAAATAATAGTTGGCTAAAATAGTGAGGAACGAACGACAGCCAACTGTTATTTGTCCGTTTGAATTGCTTGTTAGGTGAAGTTTGTTTTTAAATACAAAACCTTAAAGCAAACACTGAAAGTTAATATTACATTCGCCACTTTATAAACACAACTGCTAGATTTTGAGCCACAACACCAAACAATAAAAAGCCAATTCGCAAGGACATTTTGTTTTTAGGTAATGCCCGAAGACTATATTGGCGTAAATGACGTAGAGCTTGGCGAAACACTCCAAAACCATATTTAGAAAGTACAAACGCCTACTTAAATTGGCAAATGCTTTAAACAATAAAACGAAGTGGCGATTACACCTAACGCCCATATTAAGCGGCAAATAATAGTTGGCTAAAATAGTGAGAAACGAACGACAGCCAACTGTTATTTGTCCGTTTGAATTGCTTGTTAGGTGAAGTTTTTTATGTAAATACAAAACCTTAAAGCAAACACTGAAAGTTAATATTACATTCGCCACTTTATAAACACAACTGCTAGATTTTGAGCCACAACACCGAACAATGAAAAGCCAATTCGCAAGGACATTTTGTTTTTAGGTAATGCCCGAAGACTATATTGGCGAAAGTGACGTAGAGCTTGGCGAAACACTCCAAAACCATATTTAGAAAGTACAAACGCCTACTTAAATTGGCAAATGCTTTAAACAATAAAACGAAGTGGCGATTACACCTAACGCCACGTTAAGCGGCAAAAAATTGTTGGCTAAAATTGTGAACGGAGTGAAACAGCCAACTGTTTTTTG
>NZ_JACGVM010000101.1:0-268 GCF_014077195.1 Colwellia sp. BRX9-1 | reverse complement strand
ACCACCACAACTCTCATTTATCTGTGCTTTCTATTCACTATCATAAATATACCTAAACCTAATAACCAAATAGTGGCAGGCTCAGGTACGTCAACTGCTCCGCAACCTTGATGTCCAATGATACTGATTGTTGCAGCAAATGTGACGGTACTGCTTACTGAAAAAACACCACCACAACTCTCATTTATCTGTGCTTTCTATTCACTATCATAAATATACCTAAACCTAATAACCAAATAGTGGCAGGCTCAGGTACGTCAACTGCTCC
>NZ_JACGVM010000028.1:0-42489 GCF_014077195.1 Colwellia sp. BRX9-1 | reverse complement strand
TCGATGTCAACGTTTTATTTAATTTAATTTGAAGTTCTTTTCGAAGATTCAAACCTTATCTATAAAACGTTAAGTTAACTACTTTACTCTAAAGTGATGTAGATAACTTATCAAAACAGCTCTTTTGTGGTTCGTTTTGACTGAACCCCTTGGAACTGGAGCGCATTCTAGACATTTCTCGCTGGGCGTCAACCCTTTTTTGTAATAACTTTGAAATAAACGTTTGTTCGCTTATTTATCGAACAATTTAGCTAATATACGCGCTAGCTTCGCTAATTTTATTGATACGGTCTGCTTTAATCGCCTCATTATCGCTATATTGATCAACAAGCAATATCCTACTTTTTATACCAGCACGCTCAGCAGCCTGCATATCTGATACTTTATCACCAATAAAAATACTCTTTGCCAAATCAATGTCATGCTTTTTAGCAGCTGATAAAATCATACCAGGTTCTGGTTTTCTACAATCACAGGCCACCTTGTATTCACCAACGCCTTTATCTGGATGATGAGGGCAATGATAGACATCTGCAATTACGATCCCTTTCGATTTAAATTGCTTTACCATCCACAGAGTCAGTTGATTAAATTGCTCAACAGTATATTTGCCTCTAGCAATACCCGATTGGTTAGTAATGACAAATATTTCATAACCTTTATTGTGCGCATCCAAACAAACAGTAAAGATATCTTCGACAAATTCAAATGCTTCTTTTTTATAAACGTAACCATGGTCAACATTGATAATGCCGTCCCTGTCTAAAAACAGTGCTTTTTTCATAGTTAATTTCTTTTGACTCAGCGGCTAATGATAGGTTTTTTGATAGATTAATTAATTAAGCCATCGCTCTTAAATATTTTGCTGCACGAATTAACAAATGATTTGCAGCATAGATATCTAAGAACGACATTTTGCTCAATATCTGCTGTTAATAAACAGCAGATAATTGTTACATGCAAAGACCGCCATCAATTTCTACGACACGGCCGGTAAAAAACTCATTTTCAAAAATATACTTTACGGTGTGAGCAATTTCATCTGCTTCACCTAAGCGGCCAACAGGTTTCATTTTTTCTAAACGGTCACGCATTTCTGGTTTCATCGCATCAGTCATTGCGGTGCGAATAACACCAGGGGCAATAGCACCAACGCGAATACCATGACGCCCTAACTCGCGCGCCCAAGTAACGGTCATCGCGACAACACCCGCTTTAGATGCAGCATAATTGGTTTGTCCCATATTACCGGCTCTTGCGATGGACGACATATTAATAATGACACCTTTACGTTTACCTTCAATCATGTGAACAGCAGCTTCGCGACCACATAAGAAAACACCCGTTAAATTAACATCGATGACTGATTGAAACTGATCCAATGACATTTTCTTAGCAACGACTCCATCTTTAGCTTTAACGAACATACCGTCACGTAAAATGCCGGCATTGTTAATTAAGCCGTCGATACCCGAAAAATCATCATTAATCTGGCTAAAAATAGCTTCTACTTCACTTTCATTGGTGACGTTGGCTAAATAATACTTTGCCGATGAACCTGCTGCTTCAATAAGTTTTACTGTTTCTTGTAGTAACGTTTCATTTAAATCGATTAACGCTAATTTAGCACCATTCGTTGCTAAGCTAATAGCCATAGAACGTCCTAGGCCTTGTCCACCGCCGGTGATGACGATAACTTTATCATTCAAATCCATTGTTTTTCCTTTATCTCTATTATATTTTTTCGTTGATAGCGCTAAAAAACCAATCAACTAATTTATGGTCAACATCACTAATATTTGAAAAAGCCCAATTTGGATTTTTGTCTTTATCGACTAATAATGCCCTAATACCTTCGCGAGCTTCAGTATACTGACAACAACGAAGGATTAAATTTAACTCTGAAGTAAAACATTCACTCAAACTTAGCGTTTTAGTCGTTTGTAACTGCCTATATATAATACAAGCACTCAATGGGCTACCCGCCAGTAATTTGTTTTTTGCCTTATTCAGCCAATTATTGTCTGTTTGTACATTTAAAATCGCTGTGTGTATATCAGCAATATTATCGAAAGCTAATAATTTTGCTATAGCCACTTCATTGTTTTTTACCTCATTGGGTAAATGGTGTTCAAAACGGTTCGAAAACTCGGTCAATGCTTGCTTTAGCAGAGAGTGATTTCGATTATTGTCTTGCCAGTCAACTGTTAGTAAGTGATCAAAAACACCATTTTTAGATGAACTATCAATAATATAATCCGACAAGCCAAGATAATTAGCATCTACGGCATTAAACACAGCACCGGTGATCCCTAAAAACAAACCAAGATCTTCTGGTGTTTTATTTAAAAACCAACTCGACCCTACATCAGGAAATAGCCCTATTGATACTTCTGGCATTGCCATCAAAGTGCGCTCTGTGGTTACACGATGACTGGCACCAGCAAATAAACCTATGCCGCCGCCCATGATATAACCATCTCCCCAGATCATAATGGGTTTATTAAAATTATGAATTAATTGGTCAAGTACATATTCTTCACTAAAAAATTCATTAGCGAAGCCTGATGTAATGACATCATCATCTATTGGTGTGTCTAGTTCGTGTAAATAGTGATACAGGCTAACAACATCTCCACCAGCACAAAACGCTTTTTCACCCGCGCCCTGTAAAATAACCATCGCGATATTGTCATCTTGCTGCCAAGACGACAGTTTTTTGGTTAACAGCTTAATCATCGAAAGATTTAATGCATTAAGCGATTTAGGCGCATTAAGTTCTGCTATAGCTATCAGTTTATTATTATTGCTGCTTAACTCTTTAAATATCACATCTGTCATTTAATTTAGCTCCGATTTTTTACGGGTTAATGTTATCTTTGATAGCTATTTAAAGACTAGCATCAATCGCTACGACAGTTCGTCCGGTAACCGTGCCATCGACGTAAGCGTCAAATGCATTCCCTAAGTCTCGAAATTCAATGGTCGTAGGAGAAATCAGATCAAGTTTTGTTGGTTTTAAATCTGTTGCTAATCTTTTCCATCCTTGCGTGCGCACTGAAAGTGGCATTTCGACTGAGTTAATACCAAGTAGGCTCACGCCTCTTAATATAAAGGGCATAACAGTGGTCTCTAATTTGAAGCCACCGGCTAAACCAATTGAAGCAATATTTCCCCAAACATGAGTGGTGCGTGTTAACCAAGCTAACGTTTCACCGCCAACACTATCGACCGCCCCACCCCACTGTGCATTTTCTAGCGGTTTGCTGCCCATTTCAATATCATGACGACTAATAAGTTTAGCCGCACCGAGCGCTTTTAAATAATCTTCTTGTTCTGTTTTACCCGTAAAAGCAATCACTTCATAACCAATATTTGACAGCATATTAATAGCAAAACTACCAACACCACCGGTAGCGCCAGTGACGACAATAGGACCTCGCTCTGGAATTTGACCATTATCTTCCATACGCTGAATAGCAAGAGCGGCAGTATATCCTGCGGTACCGAGTGCCATCGCATCACGTAAACTCATGCCTGTTGGCAATGCCACGACTGAATCTGCTTTTACCCGCGCATACTCACTGTAACCACCATCATAGAGTTCAGATAATTGTGCGCCGCAAACCAGCACTTTATCGCCGGCTTCAAACCTGTCATCAACAGAGCTAACCACAACACCCGACAAATCAATACCGCCTACTAAGGGATAAGTACGTAAGATTCTTCCTTTCCCTGTGGCAGCTAGAGCATCTTTATAATTAATGTCTGAATAGGCGACTTTAATAACCACTTCACCTGCGGTTAAATCATCAATACCAATTTGCTCAAACCCACTGGTGATTTTTTTCTTATCACCCTCTTGTATTTGATGAATACGAAAAGCCGTAAATTTTTCTGGTACTTGCCTTAACTCCGTGATCAACGTTGACATAATTATTCCTATTCAATTATCTAAATAAAGGTGTATGAAGAATTAACATCAAAGCATAAGTAGTGCACAGGCACTACTTTACTCTAATCTAATAAACTGACTATCTACTAGTGTTACATATTGCGACGATATTGACCGCCTGCTTCAAATAATGAACTGACAATTTGCCCTAAAGAACAAACCTTACAAGCATCCATCATTAATTCAAAAATATTTTCATGATTAATGGCGGCTGTTTGTAAACGCTTCAGTAAGACTTCTACTTCTGCTGCATTAGCTTTGTTTAAACTCGCTAACATATCAATTTGATAAGTTTTTTCTTCTTCGGTAGCGCGAATAACTTCTTCAGGCACAATCGTTGGCGAGCCCGTTGAACTAAGGAAAGTATTTACGCCTATAATAGGATATTCACCTGAGTGCTTTAAATGCTCGTAATACATACTTTCTTCTTGAATTTTTCCACGCTGATACATAGTTTCCATGGCACCAAGTACACCACCACGTTCGTTAATACGATCAAATTCAGTTAATACCGCATCTTCAACTAAGTCAGTTAACTCTTCAATAATGAACGCGCCTTGAATAGGGTTTTCATTTTTAGAAAGTCCTAATTCACGGTTGATGATTAATTGAATCGCCATCGCACGACGAACACTGTCTTCGGTAGGCGTAGTAATAGCTTCATCATAAGCATTAGTATGCAAAGAGTTACAGTTATCGTTTATCGCATAAAGTGCTTGTAATGTGGTACGAATATCATTGAAATCAATTTCTTGAGCATGCAATGAACGACCCGATGTTTGAATATGATATTTCAACATTTGTGCACGAGCATTGGCACCATATTTATTCTTCATCGCTTTTGACCAAATACGACGAGCCACTCGGCCAATGACAGCGTATTCTGGGTCGATACCGTTTGAAAAGAAAAACGATAAGTTAGGACCAAATTCATTAATGTCCATACCGCGGCTTAGGTAATATTCAACAAAAGTAAAACCGTTTGCCAACGTTAACGCCAATTGAGTGATCGGATTCGCACCAGCTTCTGCTATATGATAGCCAGAAATAGACACTGAATAGAAATTACGCACACCTTTTTCAATAAAGTACTCTTGCACATCACCCATTAAACGTAGGGCAAATTCAGTGGAGAAAATACAGGTATTTTGCGCTTGATCTTCTTTTAAAATATCGGCTTGTACCGTGCCACGCACTAGCGTTAAGGTTTTAGCTTTTATCGCTTGATATACCGCTGGAGGTAAAACTTGATCGCCAGTAACACCAATTAACATCAAACCTAAACCGTCGTTGCCATCGGGTAATTCACCTTGATAGCTTGGACGTTCACAACCTTTGTCTTTATAAATTTTAGCTATGGTTGCGGCTACTTCTTTTTCCAAACCATTTTCGGTAATAAAACGCTCACATTGTTGATCGATAGCGGTATTTAAGAAAAAACCTAACAACATCGGCGCAGGGCCATTAATGGTCATGGAAACCGACGTCATCGCATGGGCTAAGTCAAAACCAGAATACAGTTTCTTGGCATCATCTAAACAACAAATAGAAACGCCGGCATTACCTATTTTTCCATAAATATCAGGACGAATAGCCGGATCGTTACCGTATAGGGTCACTGAATCAAATGCTGTTGATAAGCGTTTAGCCGGCATACCTTTTGAAACATAATGAAAACGACGGTTGGTTCTTTCTGGGCCGCCTTCACCCGCGAACATACGTGTTGGGTCTTCACCTTCACGCTTAAAGGGGAATAAACCAGCGGTATACGGAAATTCACCCGGTACATTTTCTTGTAAGTTCCACTTTAAGATATCGCCCCACCCCTGATATTTAGGCATACTAATTTTAGGGATATCGCTACCAGAAAGTGATTTTGAATGAGTGGCTATCGACAGTTCTTTGTCTCGTACTTTAAATTTAAATTCAGGGTCTTTATAACGCTGAACTTTAGTCGCCCATTGCTCGAGTAATAATTTGTTTTTAGGGTCTAAGTCTAATTCGACTTGAGTATAAAGCGCTTCAAGTTGCGTCACTAAATCAGCAGAAACCACCGTTTCAGTGTCTTTTGCCGTTTCAATCGCCTGATGAATACCATAAAGTTTTTGTGCAACCGTTGTTTGTTTTTCAACCCAAGCATCATAACCGCGATTACTTTCTGATATTTCAGATAAATAACGAATACGATTACCTGGGATCACGCTACTTTTATTGGCTAATGTGCCTTCGGTAGAGAGAATATCGCCAACAATTAAGCCCGCTTTAGTGTTTAATGCTGTGATCACCGCATTATATAATTCGGTCATACCACGGTCGTTAAATTGTGAAGCTATCGTTCCATATACTGGTACTTCATCATCACCGGCTTCAAACATGCCACGGTTACGTTTATATTGTTTTTTCACGTCACGCAGGGCATCTAAAGCGCCCCGTTTATCAAACTTATTGAGCGCAATAATATCAGCAAAATCGAGCATATCGATTTTTTCTAATTGTGTTGCCGCGCCATACTCTGGCGTCATTACATATAAAGAAACATCTGAATGTTCTTCAATTTCGGTATCTGATTGACCAATACCCGAAGTTTCTAGAATAATTAAATCGAAATCGGTCGCTTTTAAAATTTCTAAGGTGTCATTAACATAAACAGACAACGCCAAGTTTGACTGACGTGTGGCTAACGAACGCATGTAAACGCGATCATTGTTTACCGCATTCATACGAATTCGGTCACCGAGTAATGCACCACCGGTTTTACGCTTAGACGGGTCAACCGAAACAATGGCAATTTTGCTGTCTGCTGTCGCCATTAAAAAGCGACGGATTAATTCATCAACCAGCGAAGATTTACCCGCACCACCGGTACCAGTAATACCTAATACAGGTGTTTTACTTGCTGAGGCAATTTTACGAATTTTCTCTAAGTCGGCTTTATTTTCTTTTGGCGCATTTTCAGCCGCTGAAATTAAACGCGCAATGGCTTGTTTGTCATTTTTCTTTAAATTAGCAACATCGTCTTTTTTAACATTGACGCCAGTTTTAAAATCACAGCGCTCTAACATGTCATCAATCATGCCTAATAAACCCAGTGCACGGCCGTCATCAGGAGAATAAATACGGGTAATACCATAATCTTGTAGCATTTTAATTTCGTCAGGTAGTATCACGCCACCGCCGCCGCCAACGATACGAATATGTTCACAACCTCGTTCTTTAAGTAAGTCGTACATATATTTAAAATATTCGTTATGCCCACCTTGATAAGAAGTCATCGCAATAGCATTAGCATCTTCTTGAATCGCGGTATTAACCACTTCTTCAACACTGCGGTCATGGCCCAAATGAATAACTTCAGCACCACTTGATTGTAAAATTCGGCGCATAATATTAATCGCAGCATCGTGCCCATCAAAAAGTGATGCGGCAGTGACAATTCTAATTTTATTCTTGAGTTGGTATCTTTCAGTTGTCATTTTGAATTCTCTTTTATTAACTTACTCACCATTATAGGTGTAATATTTGTAGGTGTAATTTTTGGTGCTGAATTGCTATTTAAATTTTTTATTAATAATATTAAATCATAAAGAAAATGGTATTAACATTGATTTTATTGCTAATTTGATGGACTATCTTGTTATGGAATAAAAACGCGTAGCTTATTAATTATGCTTCAACAATCAAAGTCAGCAAAGCCGATAAAAACAGCAACTATCATTGATGATATTCGTTTACTTATTCCCGTTTTTTTATTGAAAAAATTGCAAGTTCATCCGCTAACCTCCAGTCTTTATCCATTATCGCTTGGGAAGCATTCAGATATTTCTTATCAAATAAATAAAAAAAACAGTGACCATCACAGCTTACTTTATTGTCAATCAACTAGCGCAACTCTAGACTATAAAAACAAAGTTAGAGAAGTTAAATCGGGCGATCTTGTTATTATACCAGCCAATGCGAGTTTTAAATTTACCGCCATTAACAGAGAAAATAACAGTGAAATTAAAAACAAGTCAGGAAAAGTCTATTGGTTAAATTTTAAAGGCGATCTCGCCAGTAATTTTGCCGAACGTTTATTAATGAAAATGGATGATGGCCTCGCACACGTCGGGAATGTAGATGAAGTGATCCGAGATTTTGACAATTTATTAGCGCTAGGTCGCCGCGGCTATACCGCTACTAATGTTATTCACGCGGTACATATTTTACAGCAAACCTTAAGCTTTTTAGCATTACAGTTGCGTTTAACTGACTTTAATAAAAGTTCTACTTTTGATATTGATGCGGTCGAACGTTTAATGCGCAATAATCTTCATCAAGAATTGAGTTTGGATACATTAGCGCATTACAGCCAGCTATCTAAATTTCATTTTTCAAAGAAGTTTAAAGAACTCACCGATACATCACCAATACAGCACTTTATTAATATGAAAATTCAACGCGCCTGCTCTGAGCTTGATAATAGCTCACAGACTATTAAAGATATTAGTGAGGGCTTGGGATATAGCGACCCTTACTATTTTTCACGCCTGTTTAAAAAATCGCTAGGAATGTCACCAAAGCAATATCGTGACTCTCGTCACAGTGCTTAAAAAAATAACTAGCAGTACGAGTATTAGCAATTTATTTAGCCAATAGCTAACTGTTGACCACAATAGCAAAGCGTTAACTATAGTAGTCTAATTTTACTCACCTTCATTTATAACGGCGTTGATGATACCTTTATCATATAATTGCTCGTTAAAAGTAAATAATCATTGCCTGCTATACTCAAGGTTACGCGATAACATCATCTATACTTAACTTTTAACCCGCTATTTAATACTCACCACTTAATATCACTTAATCTATGCTATTTAATTTCACTGACTTGTCTAGCGTTAAAAAGGAAATCAATATGGATATCAATACGGCAAAATCGGTTTTACAAAATACCTTTGGTTACGCTGACTTTCGACATCAACAAGCGAAAATAATTAGTGAATTAATCAGTGGCGCAGATGTTTTTACGCTTATGCCAACCGGTGGTGGAAAGTCATTATGTTATCAAATACCAGCGATAGTCCGTGATGGCGTAGGCATAGTGGTGTCGCCACTAATAGCGTTAATGAAAGATCAAGTTGATGCGCTAAAACTACAAGGCGTAAAAGCAGAGTTTTTAAATTCGTCGCAGGACCATGAAGAACAAAATCGTGTCGAGCAGCTAATAAGATCAGGCAATGTCGACTTATTGTACGTTGCGCCAGAGCGACTATTGAGTGATTATTTTCTAAACCTTATTGATAATATTACCATTGCACTCTTTGCCTTTGATGAAGCACATTGTGTTTCACAATGGGGTCACGATTTCAGACCTGAATACCAACAACTGTCCATTATCAGCCAGCGATATCCCCACACGCCTAAAATTGCCTTAACAGCGACAGCGGATATGAAAACGCGAGATGAAATTGTTCAAGTATTAAATTTAACGGCTGCTAAAATCTTTGTTCATAGTTTTGACAGACCCAATATTCAGTATCGGATCAGTGAACAAAAAAATAACAAAGAACAGCTCCTTAAATTTATCAATACCGAACATAACAATGATGCTGGTATCGTTTATTGTCTTTCAAGAAAATCTGTTGAGGCCACAGCTCAATGGCTGAGTGAACAAGGAAAAGTTGCTTTGCCTTATCATGCAGGTTTGGCCAATAATATTAAAGATAGCAATCAACAACGTTTTCTCAGAGAAGACGGCATCATAATTGTTGCCACCATTGCCTTTGGTATGGGTATTGATAAGCCCGATGTTAGGTTTGTTGCCCATTTAAATTTGCCTAAAAGTATTGAGGCCTACTACCAAGAAACTGGCCGAGCAGGCCGTGATGGTATGCCCGCCAATACTTGGTTAGCGTATGGCATGCAAGATGTTATTAAGCTAAAACAAATGACAAGTCAAAGTACTGGTAATGAACAGTTCAAGTTTATAACTCAACGTAAAATTGATGCCCTGCTTGGTTATTGCGAAGTGTGCTCTTGCCGCCGGCAAGTATTACTCAATTATTTTGGTGAAACGTTAGCTGAGCCTTGTGGGAATTGTGATAACTGTTTGAATCCCCCCATAACATGGGATGGCACTGCTGCCGCTAGAAAAGCACTTTCAACGGTTTATCGAACGGGCCAAAGATTTGGCGTAGGCCATCAAATTGATGTCTTGCTAGGTAAGCAAACCCCTAAAGTTATCCAGGTCAACCACCAACAACTTTCTACCTATGGTATTGGTAAAGAGCACAAAGCAGAGGAATGGCAAACGGTGTTTAGGCAACTCATTTCAATGGGATATTTAGCTGTAGAAATGGAATATGGCGCTTTAAAACTTACTGAAAAATCTCGACCTTTATTAAAAGGCGAACTGACCATACAACTCAAAGTAAAAGAATACGGTAAGGCGAAGCTTGCGCGAAAATCAAAACAACCTAATGCCAGCAATTTATCAGCACAAGAAGAAAGCGTATTTGAAAAGCTCAAGCAACAAAGAGCATTATGGGCAAAAGAGAGAAATGTACCATCATTCGTTATTTTTCATGACGCTACCTTAATGGATATAGCCAGAGCTAATCCCAAAAACTCAACGCAACTATTAAACGTTAATGGTATAGGTAAAACAAAACTTGAGCTTTATGGTGAAAAAATTATCGCACTACTCCACTAGCTAAAACCCTTGTCTTTGTTCAAAATACCTCTGTGCAATCAATTGAGCATTAATAAAAAAGCCGCAATGACTTAACATAGCGGCTTTAAAAATTTAATTTTTATCAGCATTACCTGAAAATAACAGCGAACTTAATGGTCTAAAACATTTCAACCGCAATCGCTGTAGCTTCACCACCACCAATACAAAGAGAGGCTAAACCTTTTGATAAACCTTTGTTTTTCAATGCATGGATTAACGTTACCATAATACGAGCACCACTAGCACCTAAAGGATGACCCAGTGCACAAGCGCCACCATTGACATTGACTTTTTCAACATCTAAGGCTAATTCTTTAATCGCTAACATGGTAACCATGGCAAATGCTTCATTAATTTCCCATAGATCAACATCTGCAGCCGTCCAGTTTGCTTTTGCTAAAACTTTATTCATTGCGCCAACGGGTGCTACCGTAAATTCTTCAGGTTTTTGTGCATGCGTTGCATGAGCAACAATTTTACATAAAGGGCGTAGACCACGTTTTTCTGCTTCTGACTGTTTCATCATCACTAATGCCGCAGCACCATCTGAAATAGAGCTAGAGTTTGCAGCCGTAATAGTCCCGTCTCTTTTAAAAGCGGCACGTAATGAAGGTATTTTATCAGGGCGGGCATTACCCGGCTGTTCATCTATTGCAAAGACAGAGTCGCCACGACGAGATTTAATCGTTACTGGCGATATTTCATTTTCGAAAGCACCGGCAGCAATCGCTGCATTGGCACGTGCTAATGAGCGAATAGCATATTCATCCATGTCTTCACGAGTAAACCCAGCATCATCGGCAGTTTCTTGTGCGAAACACCCCATAGCTATACCATCATAGGCATTTTCTAAACCATCAGTCATCATATGATCAAGAATTTGACCATGTCCCATTTTTATACCACTGCGACCTTTAGGTAAAAGGTGCGGTGCATTAGTCATGCTTTCCATACCACCGGCAACAGCAACATTAATAGAGCCAGCCATCAGTGAATCATGTGCTTGCATTGCAGCTTTCATTCCAGAGCCACAGACTTTATTAATGGTGGTACAAACTGTTGATAATGCCAAATCAGCCGCCAAAGCTGCTTGACGAGCAGGCGCTTGTTTTAAACCTGCAGGCAATACACACCCCATGATTACTTCATCAACTTGATCGTTAGCAATATTTGCCGCAGCAAGTGCGCCGCGTATAGCCGTTGCGCCTAAGTCAGGTGAAGTTACAGCAGATAATCCGCCCATAAAACCACCCATAGGGGTTCTAGACGCTGAAACAATAACAATAGGATCTGTAGTAGACATGAAAGCTCTCCGAGATAAAAATAAAAAGGGATAAATTAATGATTAACACCATAACTTATATTTGACGTTTACGCCAACGTAAACTTTAATAGTAAGGACACAATTATAGCCATTTTATATAGTAACGATTTTAACTGAACGGGTAAATTATTGACGGGATATTTATTAGCAGCTTGATGAAAAAAGCTCTTACTTTACGTTAACGTAAACTTCCTGTAAGGTGAGTGCATAACATAAATGTAGAGTTTTTCATGGCAGAATTAAAAGCACGGACTTTTTCAATCAGCGATCTTTCTAAAGAGTTCGATATTACGACTCGCAGTATTCGTTTTTACGAAGATCAAGGCTTGCTTGCCCCGACTCGCAAAGGACAAACTCGAATTTATAACCAAAGAGATAAAGTTCGACTAAAGTTAATTCTACGCGGTAAACGCTTGGGGTTTTCATTAGCCGAAACCGGTCGCATCTTTGAATTATACGATTTAGACAATACCAGCGCCAGCCAATTAAAACTGATGATGGATATTATTGAACAAAAAAAATCAGACTTACATCAACAACTCGACGATATAAAAGTGGTGTTGATGGAATTAACAAATTTAGAAGAAAGCTGTTTAGCTACTTTATCAGCTATCGACAATACAAAAACCTAACGCATAACTTTACGTAGCTAACTAAGCTAAGGAAATAACATGATTTCTACTTTTTCATCATTAAACTTTAATCTAGGCGAAACCGTTGAGATGATCCGCGAGTCAGTTAACGCTTTCTCTCGTGACGAAATTGCTCCACGTGCCGCACAAATAGATATTGATAACGAATTCCCAAATGATTTATGGCGCAAATTTGGTGATTTAGGCTTATTAGGCATGACCGTTGACGAAGAATATGGCGGTTCAGGCTTAGGCTATTTAGAACATATGGTGGCAATGCAAGAAATTTCACGTGCGTCTGCTTCTGTTGGTCTAAGTTACGGTGCTATGTCTAACCTTTGTTTAAATCAATTAAACAAAAACGGTTCGCATGAACAAAAAGCTAAATATTTACCAAAACTTTGTAGCGGTGAGCATATTGGCGCATTAGCGATGAGTGAACCTAATGCAGGTTCTGATGTAGTCAGCATGAAATTGCGCGCCGACAAAAAAGGCGACAAGTATATTTTAAATGGCAACAAAATGTGGATCACCAATGGTCCTGATGCCAACGTTTATGTTATTTACGCAAAGACTGATACTTCAGCGGGTTCAAAAGGCATTACTGCTTTTATCGTTGAGCGTGATTACCCAGGTTTTTCTCGTCATCAAAAATTAGACAAATTAGGTATGCGCGGTTCAAACACCTGTGAATTAGTTTTCCAAGACTGTGAAGTACCAGCAGAAAACATTTTAGGTGAAGAAGGTAAAGGCGTTCGAGTCTTAATGTCTGGCCTTGATTACGAGCGTATCGTATTAACCGGTGGACCTTTAGGTATTATGGATGCGTGTATGGACTTAGTTGTTCCTTATATTCATGACCGCAAACAGTTCGGTCAATCCATTGGTGAGTTCCAATTGATCCAAGGTAAAATTGCCGATATGTACACCCAAATGAATGCGGCTAAATCTTATGCTTATTTATGTGCACAAGCGGCCGACAGAGGTGAAACCACACGTAAAGATGCGGCCGGTGTTATCTTAGTTGCTGCAGAACTTGCGACAAAAATGGCCTTAGATGCTATTCAATTACTTGGCGGAAATGGTTACATCAATGAATTTCCAGCAGGTCGTTTGTTACGTGATGCTAAATTATATGAAATTGGCGCAGGTACTTCAGAAATTCGTCGTATGCTAATAGGTCGAGAGTTATTCGCCGAGTCTATATAAGGTTATAACTTGCTACAGCCTCTCGATTTAGAGAGGCTGATGAGAGCCACACTGCTCTTGTTTAGCGCGTAACATTAAAGCTAATGTTCTTACTGATAAAATTCCATAATAAAGGCAAATATCGTGGCTAAAATAATTTCAAAAATCAATGTACGCAGCCCAGAATTCATTGAAAACGCTGCTCATATGCAAGTTCAAGTAGACGATTTAAAAGTAAAGCTTGAGCAAATAAAATTAGGTGGCGGACAGCGCAGCCGTGATCGTCATTTATCTCGCGGTAAATTATTACCACGCGATCGCGTTAATGCCCTACTTGATGCTGGCTCACCATTTTTAGAATTATCTCAACTAGCCGCTTATGAAGTTTATGAAGCAGATGTTCCCGCTGCTGGTATTATCACCGGCATTGGCCGAGTTGGTGGACAAGAGTGTGTTATTGTCGCTAACGACGCTACCGTAAAAGGCGGAACCTATTTTCCGCTAACGGTAAAAAAACATCTTCGCGCACAAACGATTGCCCAAGAAAACAACTTACCCTGTATTTATTTAGTCGACTCTGGTGGCGCTAACTTGCCTAACCAAGACGAGGTTTTCCCTGATAGAGAACACTTTGGTCGCATATTCTTTAATCAAGCAAATATGTCAGCACAAGCCATACCGCAAATTGCTGTTGTTATGGGCTCTTGTACTGCAGGTGGCGCTTATGTACCCGCAATGGCCGATGAATCTATTATTGTTAAAGAACAAGGCACTATATTTTTAGCTGGACCGCCGTTAGTTAAAGCCGCGACTGGCGAAGTCGTTAGTGCTGAAGACTTAGGTGGCGCAGACATACATTGTCGTACCTCTGGTGTCGCCGATCATTACGCACAAAATGATCATCACGCTTTAGAAATTGCCCGCAGTATCGTTGGTAATTTAAATCGTGTTAAACCGGTAACCATGAATATTCAACCTATTGTTGAGCCCGCTTACGACGCACAAGAAATATACGGTGTGGTACCCAAAGATGCCCGCCAACCTTTTGATATTCGTGAAATTATCGCCCGTGTCGTTGATGGTAGTAATTTTGATGAATTTAAAGCCCTTTATGGCACGACTTTAGTCTGTGGTTTTGCACGGATATTTGGCTACCCCGTAGGCATTATCGCCAATAACGGCATTCTCTTTGGCGAATCAGCTCAAAAAGGTGCTCATTTTATTGAATTATGTGCACAACGAAAAATTCCTTTAGTCTTCTTACAAAACATCACCGGATTTATGGTCGGTAAGCAATACGAAGCAGGCGGTATAGCTAAGCATGGTGCAAAAATGGTCACCGCCGTTGCCACGGCACAAGTCCCCAAATTTACCGTGCTAATTGGTGGTAGTTTCGGCGCAGGTAACTATGGTATGTGTGGTCGTGCTTACGATCCACGCTTCTTATTTATGTGGCCAAATGCCCGTATTTCAGTGATGGGCGGTGAACAAGCGGCTGGCGTTTTAGCACAAGTTAAACGTGACCAAAAAGACAAACTCGGTGAACCGTGGAGCGAGCAAGAAGAAGCTGACTTTAAACAACCGATTATTGATACTTATGAGCATCAAGGCCACCCTTACTATGCTTCAGCTCGCTTATGGGATGATGGTATTATTGACCCTGCTGATACTCGTCAAATATTAGGTTTAGCCATTTCTGCTTCGTTGAATAAACCTATTGAGGATACCAAATTTGGTATCTTTAGAATGTAGGGCTGAACAAGATGACACCATTAAAAGAGATCAATACCGGTCAAGTATTATTTAACGTAGACCGTTACGGGGTAGCAACAGTTACCTTAAATAATCCTGACAAGCACAATGCTTTTGACGACAAAATTATCGCCCAATTAACGATGATATTTATCGAAATAGCCCAACGCGACGATATTCACCTGATGATACTCGCATCGACTGGCAAAAGTTTTTCTGCTGGGGCTGACTTAGCGTGGATGAAGCGCATGGCCAGTTACTCATATGAAGAAAACTTACGTGATGCTAACGCGCTTGCTCAGATGTTACATGCACTTAATTTTCTACCGCAAACCACTATTGCACAAATACAAGGTGCTGCTTTTGGCGGCGCAGTGGGTTTAGCCAGTTGTTGTGACATTGTTATCGCCAGCAATAAAGCCAGCTTTTGTCTCAGTGAAGTTAAATTAGGTTTAATTCCTGCGACCATCAGCCCTTATGTCGTCAATGCTATTGGCCAAAAAGCCAGTCGTCGATACTTTCAAACGGCAGAACGTTTCTTTGCAGACAAAGCGCAACAGTTAGGCTTAGTTGATGAGATTGTTTCGTTAGAAGCGTTAGAAAGCACCGTTATTGATATGGTGAGTACAATATTGAGCAACGGCCCGAAAGCCGTTCGTCAAGCAAAACAACTTGCTTTAGATGTCGCTTATCAAGAAATTAATCTTGAATTACTTAGCATGACCAGTGAACGCATCGCATCAATTCGCGTTTCTGCAGAAGGCCAAGAAGGCTTAACTGCTTTTTTTGAAAAACGACCAGCAAGCTGGCAAAAAGAACCGACGAGTGAAGGATAAAAACATGTCTCAACTAACAACTAAAACAGCTAAAATGTTTACTAAAATTCTTATTGCCAACCGTGGTGAAATCGCCTGTCGCGTAATTAAAACTGCTCGTAAAATGGGTATTTTAACCGTTGCCGTATATTCTGATGCTGATGCTGACTCGCTTCATGTCAACATGGCTGATGAAGCCATTTACCTTGGTCCATCGCCCTCTCGCGAAAGCTATTTATTATCAGAGAAAGTGATTGAAGCAGCAAAACGTACTGGCGCTCAAGCCATTCACCCTGGTTATGGTTTTCTCTCAGAAAATGCTGACTTTTGTCGTCGATGTAGCGATGAAAACATCGTTTTTATTGGTCCGCCCGTTGCGGCCATTGAAGCGATGGGGTCAAAGTCTGCCGCTAAAAACATTATGGAAAAAGCCAATGTTCCCTTAGTCCCTGGTTATCATGGTGATGATCAATCCGAAGCCATCATTAAAAAAGCGGCTGACGATATGGGCTATCCGGTATTGTTAAAAGCTACCGCCGGTGGTGGTGGTAAAGGCATGCGACAAGTGTGGAGCGAAGCTGAGTTTAGTGAAGGTTTTGCTGCCGCTAAACGTGAAGCAATGTCATCCTTTGGTGATGATAGAATGCTGGTTGAAAAGTATCTAACACAACCTCGCCATGTTGAAATTCAAGTATTTTGTGATAATCATCAACATGCCGTTTACTTATTTGAACGTGATTGTTCAGTGCAACGCCGTCATCAAAAAGTTATTGAAGAAGCGCCAGCCTTTAAAATGAGTGAAAAGCTACGTAAAGCGATGGGCGAATCTGCGATAAAATCTGCCCAGGCTATTGGTTATCAAGGCGCAGGCACGGTAGAATTTTTACTGGATGTTGACGGTTCATTCTACTTTATGGAAATGAACACTCGCTTACAAGTAGAGCACCCGGTGACTGAAATGATCAGTGGCCAAGATCTAGTCGAATGGCAATTAAGAGTTGCTGCTGGTGAAGTTTTACCAAAAACACAAGAACAGTTAGTCATTAATGGCCACTCTTTTGAAGCGCGAATTTACGCTGAAGACCCAAATAATGATTTTTTACCCGCAACGGGCACGCTAGATTTTTTACAACCGCCAGCAGAAAGCGCACATGTTCGTGTTGATACCGGTGTTCGTCAAGGTGATGAGGTGAGTGTATTTTACGATCCTATGATAGCCAAGCTAATTGTCTGGGATGAAAATCGTGAAAAAGCACTGCAACGCTTAACAAAAGCCTTGTCGGAATATCGTATTAAAGGTGTTACCACCAATATTGATTTTCTTTATAACTTAGCGACATCAAAACCGTTTATTAATGAAGAAATAGATACCAGCTTTATCGAGAAATACGACAGTGAAATATTTCATGATAACAAACAAGCGTTAGCCGACGAATTACCGATGGCAGCTTTGTATTTAGTGCTTTCACTGGCTGAACAAGCGAAACAAAAAGCAGCAACGACCAAAGATCCTTTTTCTCCTTGGAATAATACCTCGGCGTGGCGCTCTAACGAAGCGCATAATCACCGAGTAGTTCTTGCTCATAATGATATTGAATATCCAGTGACTGTTGAACAGAAACGTCAAGGTAATCGTAGTTACTATTTAATTTCAGTTGCAGGACGAACAGTTGATTGCCAAGGTCGAATTGCCGGTGACACACTCCATGTCAGTATTGATGGCTATCGCAGTCAAGCCACTATCGCCCACAACATTGACAGTTCAGGTGATCAAATTAGCTTATATCGTCAAAATGGCGTTTTTAACTTTATTCATATTAAACCTGATTGTGGTGACAACAATGCTGATGATAATCATGGCGGCCTATTAGCACCGATGAACGGTACTATGGTCAGCGTGTTAGTCAAAGCCGGCGATAGTGTGACTAAGGACCAACCCTTAATGATCATGGAAGCGATGAAAATGGAGCACACCATTCGAGCACCTGAAGACGGTACCATTGATACCTTATTCTACGCCGAAGGTGACATGGTTGATGGCGGCAGCGAATTACTTGCTTTTACGCCACAGGAATCATAATGAGCTCCCTTGCTAATAATACCTTACCTAAAAAAGTAAAAATCGTTGAGGTTGGCCCGCGTGATGGCCTACAAAATGAAAAACAACAAATCAGTGCCGAAGATAAAATTGCCTTAATTAATCTGCTCAGTGATGCCGGAGTCACTTACATTGAGAGTGGCAGCTTTGTTTCTCCGAAATGGGTGCCTCAAATGGCAACATCGACTGATGTTTTCAATGGAATAGCACGTAAAAAAGGGGTCACTTACGCTGCCCTCACGCCAAATATGAAAGGTTTTGAAGCGGCTGTAGCGGTTAATGCCAGCGAAGTTGCCATTTTTGGCGCGGCCTCTGAAGCGTTTAGTCAAAAAAACATTAACTGTTCAATTGCTGAAAGCCTTGAGCGATTTGAACCGATAATGGCTGCAGCCAAAAAATTAAACATTCCGGTACGAGGCTATGTTTCTTGTGTTGTCGGTTGTCCTTACGAGGGTGAAGTATCACCAGAAAAAGTGGCTGAAGTGGCTGAAAAACTTTACCAAATGGGCTGTTATGAAATATCGCTTGGCGATACGGTTGGTGTAGGCACACCTGTTAATGTACAGAAGATGTTACAAGCGGTTAGTGCCCGTGTACCTAAGGCTAAACTAGCGGTTCATTTTCATGATACCTATGGTCAGGCGTTAACTAACATTTACACCGCTTTACAAAATGGTATTGCCGTTATTGATAGTGCCATTGCTGGATCGGGTGGTTGCCCTTATGCTAAGGGCGCTTCAGGTAATGTTGCCACTGAAGATGTGGTTTATTTACTCAATGGTTTAGGTATTAATAGCGGTATTAATTTAGATAAATTAGTCCATGCCGGTTGGTTTATCAGTGATAAATTAGGTAAAACCCCGGCATCTAAAGTTTCTAATGCCTACCGTGCACAGTAATAAATATAATAATAAATGACGATGTATGATAAATACTCTATAGAAATAAATGTAATGAGGATTAAATAATGGCCGGATTTGACAAAGTAGTAGCAAGCTATGAAGAAGCGATGGCAGGACTTGAAGACGGCATGACCGTTATCTCGGGTGGCTTTGGTTTATGTGGTATCCCAGAAAATCTAATTAGTGAAATAAAGCGCAAAGGCACTAAAGCATTAACGATGGTTTCAAATAACTGTGGTGTCGATGATTTCGGTTTAGGTGTGTTACTGCAAGACCGTCAAATCAAAAAAATTGTTGCATCATATGTTGGTGAAAACGCTGAATTTGAACGTCAAATGATGAATGGTGAATTAGAAGTAGAACTCACACCACAAGGCACTTTAGCTGAAAAAATGCGAGCTGGTGGTGCTGGTATACCTGCTTTTTTTACGGCAACAGGTTATGGAACACCGGTAGCAGAAGGTAAAGAAGAGCGTGAAATAGACGGTAGAATGTATATCCTTGAGCCCGCAATTAAAGGTGACTTTGCAATTGTTAAAGCCTGGAAAGCCGACCGTTACGGTAATTTGGTTTTTAGAAAAACAGCACGTAACTTTAATCCTATGGCAGCAACGGCAGGCAAAATTACCGTCGTTGAAGTTGAAGAGATAGTTGAACCTGGCGAGCTAGACCCAGACCAAATCCATACACCAGGTATCTATGTTAATCGATTGATTTTAGGTACATTTGAAAAACGCATTGAACAACGAACTGTTCGTACTGCTCAGTCATAAATAATTCCGGAGACTAAACAATGGCTTTAACAAGAGAACAGCTAGCACAACGTGTAGCACAAGAATTACAAGACGGTTATTACGTTAACTTAGGTATAGGTATTCCAACGTTAGTTGCTAACTATATTCCTGCGGGAATAGAAGTGATGCTTCAATCTGAAAATGGTTTACTTGGCATGGGACAGTTTCCCACCGAAGACGAAATTGATGCAGATTTAATTAATGCCGGTAAACAAACGGTCACGATGGCAAAAGGTGCCTCTATCTTTGATAGTGCCGAGTCATTCGCAATGATACGTGGCGGACATGTCGACTTAACAGTACTAGGTGCCTTTGAGGTCGATGTAAACGGTAACATTGCTTCATATATGATCCCAGGCAAGCTGATTAAAGGTATGGGCGGTGCTATGGATTTAGTTGCGGGTGCTGACAATATTATTGTTACTATGACTCACGCTTCTAAACATGGTGTTTCAAAACTTTTATCTAACTGCACTTTACCGTTAACAGGTAAGGGTTGTATTAAAAGAGTACTCACTGATTTAGCCTTTATCGAAATTAAAGATGGCAAGTTTCATTTATTAGAGCGAGCACCAGGGGTCAGTATTGAGGAAATAATAAAACTCACTGAAGGTGAATTAATTGTTCCTGAGCATGTCCCTGAAATGAAATTTTAATAACCTAGCGGCATATTAATCATACGATTAAATAAAAAAAGAGCTTTAGCTCTTTTTTTTTACTCTATATTTTAACATTACATTAAAGTTCACTTAATGGTTTTGATAGTCACCATTCGATTAAGCACATGTTCTATTTGAAAAAAAATTGATAAAAGTGTTTTTTTTATTAAATTTCTTTACGCATGTCACTAGCGTATTACACATTTTTCTTGCATTTATTGGCTCAATTCGCAATACTAAAAGGGACAAAGAAAAGGCAAAACACGTGAAATCGTGTTACGCAAAACCACCGGTCTAAGGGATTTATGTTTTATATATAAATTCTATGACAGCGGAGTCACCTCGTTATACAAGGTACATCCCGTGGTTTTTTCCTTTACTAACTAAATTAATTACAAGGTTACTAAAATGAAAAAATTATTACTAGCTTCTACCATCACTATTTTAACATTAACGTCTGTTGTATCGGCGCCGAAAGCACAAGCTGCTGACATCGCTCAAAGCGTTTGCCAGTATGTAGCTGCAGACGACAAGAAACGCATGCGTTCGTTCTTAAAAACGAATAGATTAAAAATTCGCACTATCTTTCATGGTATTGAGTGTAATGGACAGAATCTGTTGGCGTTTGCATCGTCTAATGGTTCAGTTAAAACAGGTTCTTTGATGATTTCAAAGTTACCAAAGAAAGTTGTTTCTGAAAACTTAGCTATTTTGCAAACCGGATCGCAACCATTGATAGACGCAGCTAACGAACGCGTTAGCAGCTAAACTTATTTTTTAGTAGATGTTATTTGTTCAATCAAGTGTACTGTTTTACTAGATAATAATTCTATGTCATTTTAAAAAGCCTGCTTCTGCAGGCTTTTTTTTGCCTTAGTCATTTCAATCTATTTTTTGACTCGTTAAGCTAGCACCAGGTTAAAAAACTGATTACACTTAAGTTATACGAAGAAGACTGCGATATACATGTTGAATAAAAGAAGTTATAAAGACAGTAAGAATGCTTTAGTACTTACTGGCGGTGGCGCTCGAGCGGCTTATCAAGTAGGTGTGCTTTCTGCCATATCAAAATTTGTCCCTAGAAATCATGGCATCCCCTTTCCCATTATATGTGGCACCTCTGCTGGTGCTATAAATACCACAGCGCTAGCCTGTTATTCTTCATGCTTTCATTTGGGGGTAAAAAAATTAGAATGGGTTTGGAAGAATATTAATACCAGTCGAATATACCATAGTGATGGTATTCGGGTTTTCTCACATTTGGCGAAAGGTATGCTGGCAAGTTTCCAAGCAGATTATGCCAATAAAAGTGCGCGTAGTTTACTAAACAACGCGCCACTTCGTGACTTACTGAATATGGTGGTCGACTTTAAACGTATCGACACCAATATTTTACGTGGCTATTTATCTGCAGTTTCTATTACTGCATCAAGTTACAGTAATGGCGATTCAATTAGTTTTTATCAATCTGATGAGTCTATTTCTCCTTGGTTTCGCGCTAAACGTCGTGGTGAGCCTTGCCAAATTAATAGTGAGCACTTAATGGCTTCTGCCGCTATTCCCCTTGTGTTTCCTTCAATCAAAATTCGCCAAGAGCATTATGGTGATGGGTCTATACATCAACTTTCACCGTTAAGCCCTGCGATACACTTAGGTGGAGAAAATTTGTTTATTGTTGGTGTTGATCAACCTAAAGCACCACTTCATAGTAAAGTGAATAATCCTCATCCTCCGACAACCTCTACTGTTGCCGGTCATTTACTTGATACTATTTTCTCAGATACATTACACAGCGATATTGAACGTCTAGAACGAATTAATGAAACAATAAAACTTATACCACCAGAACTTAGAAAAGAAAAAGATGGTTTAAAACCGATATCATCATTTCTCCTTAATCCCAGTCATGACTTTAATGCCATGGCCGTAGAGTATTTTTCAGACCTACCACTATCGATACGTTTATTATTACGCAGCGTAGGTATCTCTAATGACTCTGAATCAAGTATTGTTAGTTATTTATTATTTGAAAAAAATTATTGTCGGCAGTTAATTAAACTGGGATTTGAAGATGCTATGGAGAAAGAGACTGCGATTAGAAAATTTTTATCTCTTGAATAACGACCCATTGCTAAAGTAATAAAGTAAACGCCTTGTTGAACAAAGCGTTTATTGGCTTAGTACACTGCGGACAACCAAGAAAAAAGTTCCCCCCTCTCTTGGATAAAATGTCCTGCTCGTTATACTCATCTAGACCTAACAACACTGCGGCAATCAAGAAAAAATCCCCCCTCTCTTGGATGAAATGTCCTGCTCGTTATACTCATCTAGACCTAACAACACTGCGGACAGTCAAAGGAAAAGCTAAACCCCCTTTTGAACAAAGCGCTCTGCTCGTTCTACTCGTCGAGGCTTTCCGCGTACAATCAGGGTATCCTGAGCTTGAAGAATAGTGGCTTCATCGGGTTGCTCTGATTCAATATTGTTACGGCGAAGCGCAACCACCGTGACCCGTTTTGCCGATAAATTCAGTGACGCTATAGAATGCCCATTAGCATAAGAGTTTTCCGTTAATATAATCCCATTAGCGAATTCAATGCGATCCATAGCATCAGGGCTCATGTCAGTATGCTCACCCTGAAAAAACCCATGCAAATGGCTGTAGTGGTCTTTACGTTCTTTTTGTACACGGCGAATAATACGAGAGAAAGGCACTCCGGTTAAAGATAACACTTGAGAGACCAGCATTAAGCTGCCCTCTAAACTCTCTGGTACCACTTGATTAGCACCCGCTTCTTGCAATGCTTGTAGTTGATCGTCATTTCGAGTGCGGACAAGGATAGGAACATCGGGTGATAATGATCTAACTTTTTGAATAACCTCAAGTGATTGTTTGTCCTCACCAAAAGCAATAACAACAAGCTTAGCTTTCGACAAGTGAGCTGCTTGTAATAATTCAGTTTGTCTTGATGAGCCAAAAAGCACATTTTCTCCTGCTTCACGCGCTTTTGTTGCCCTAAGTGGGTCAATATCGATAGCAACAAACTTAATCGACTCTTGCTTTAAAAAGCGACTCACCGTTTGGCCAATTCGACCAAAACCACAAATAATGACATGGTCACTTAACTCTGTTTGCTCGGGAAGTTCAGCTAAATGATCGGTATCTATGGGCTTTTCGTTACTCAACATCAACGACCAACGACGAGCATTGTTAATCATATAAGGTGTTATCGCCATACTCAATACACCTGCGCCTAACAAGATAGAAGCAGTTTCAACCGGTAACAATTTAACCTGATTGGCTAAAGCGATAAGCACAAAACCAAATTCACCCATCTGTGCCAACATAATACCTGCAGCCCAAGCATCTTTAGCCGCTTCTCCTGCGCGTTTTGCTAAGAAGGCGATAATGAGTATCTTAACCACCATAAAGCTGACCATAACGCCGATAATAACCAATGGTGAGGAATAAACGATGCCGATGTCGAGTTTCATACCGACCGTTACAAAAAATAAACCTAGCAAGATATCACGATAAGGCCGAATATCGGCTTCAAGCTGATACTTGTACTGGCTTTCACCTAACATCATACCTGCGAGAAAAGCCCCTAAAGCCATAGATAAGCCAAACCATTGCGTCAATGATGATGCGACTAAGGTAACTAATAAGGTTGTTAAAACAAATAATTCATCGGTTCTAACTTGCGCCACTAAATTAAATAAACGTGGTAGCAACCATTTTCCGGCAAACATTAACAAGGTAACGACAAAGACGCCTTTAACTAGAGCAATCAGTAGCTCAACAACCATTGAACTATCAGACTCTTGGGCAAACATCGGGATGATAATTAATAAGGGAACAACGGCTACATCCTGAAAAAGTAAGATAGCAACAGAGAGCTGCCCAGACTTTCTTTTCATTGCGCCCGT
Organism: Colwellia sp. BRX9-1; assembly: GCF_014077195.1. Lineage (NCBI taxonomy): Bacteria > Pseudomonadati > Pseudomonadota > Gammaproteobacteria > Alteromonadales > Colwelliaceae > Colwellia > Colwellia sp. BRX9-1. The sequence goes on along the minus strand of NZ_JACGVM010000028.1, from coordinate 17,728 downwards.
TTCACTCAATTGCCGAATAACGATGGCTGTTGAAGAAAGCGCTATAATACCACCAATAATCAAAGCACTAGCAAATGTCTGACCAAACAACAAAGCAATGCCCATAAAAAAAGCTAGCGAAATACCTACTTGAAGACTACCAACCGCTAAGACCAGATGGCGCATGGCGATTAATTTAGGTAATGAAAATTCTAAGCCTAGGGTAAAAAGTAAAAAGACGATACCTAACTCAGCAAAGTGATCGTAATCCACTTGGTCTTGAACCAAAGATAAACCATGATCACCAACCAGCATACCTGCCACTAAGTAGGCTAAAATTGCCGGTAAGTGTAAACGGCGAAATAACCAAACAATAAGTACAGCACTTGATAGAATAGCTAAGAGTTCAAAATGACCTGTCACAAAAAATCCTTATTTTATCATTCGCATCGGTATTAAATTTATAAAAATAGAGTGAGCACTACTGAGTCTAAAGCAATTATCGGTAGTTTGACAGCGGCAACTCCTTGCCATTAATGAATTGTCAAAAATTCGTCAAAGATTTTATTAATATAAACTCATTTAATATCAATACTATAAAAATAACCACTTTAAAATAAATTTAGGTATAAAAATTGCTTAATCATATCTGATAAAATAATCAGGTGATGATATGCAGACATTAAATTTAGTAGATAATCAGGCTTTTCAATATAACGCTTTTAAAGTGTTTGATAGTCCTGACCATGAAAAATCTAATAGAAAATTAGCGTTAATGGAACAACTCCAAACATCGCTAGAGCTTGATCGTTTACTCAATATTTTTGCAATGGAAGCAGCTAAGTATGTCGATTTTTCAGGTCTATATTTCAAGAAAGGTGATATGACCGCTTCGATTAGAGGGAGTAGACAAGGTAAAAATGAACGTAGTTTTGAATTAAAACTAAACCAAAAGTTTGTTGGTATTTTGACCTACGCCATTAATTCACCAATAAGCATTACTAATTATAAGATACTTAACGAGTTACACCAGTATTTAATTCACCCATTAAATAATGCTTTACAGTATCAGGAAGCTTTGCTGTTAGCGATGCAAGATGGATTAACCTCTTTAAATAACCGTCGATGTTTTGATGAGCAGTTAAAGCGTGCTATGCACCATGCAAACCGCCAAAATAGTAAAGTCGGTTTAATCGTCTGCGACCTCGATAAGTTTAAATTAATTAACGACAGTCATGGCCACAATTTAGGTGATGATGTCTTGATTCAGTTTTCTTTGGCGCTTAAAGAAAGTGTCCGAGATTCTGATAGTTTATTTCGATTTGGTGGTGATGAGTTTTCAATCATTGTTGAAAATGCCACGCTAGATTCTCTACTCGTTATTGAACAGCGGATATACAGCGCAATGACTCGTGATCCTTTATTATCAAAACATCAAGTCAGTTGTAGTTTAGGGCATACTTTTATGGACAGGATGGATACGCAAGCAAGTTTTTTTAAACGCGCCGACAAAGCGCTATATCAAAGAAAAATATTTAAAGACCGTAAGCTAAGTTTAGTCTAGTGAGATTAACTTAGCTTAATTTTTCGTCTTCTGCAAAATAGCGAAGCGCTAATTTTTGTTGCTCTGGCGTTCTGCCAATAAGCAGGCGGCAAAACCTTACCGCTTTGCCAAATTTGTCAATGCCGACAATTGATAGTGCTTTTTTAAAGTTTTCAGCCGACAAGTCATAGGTTTCAATAAAGTGCTCAATAGCAAGATCAACACTTGGGTAAGTTACCCCATCAAAAGTAAACTCGGTGCCAATATAATCAACATCGAGTTCGACGCCCTCAAGCGACAATAACCAGCCTTGATAATTTAAGCGTTGTTTGGCTATTTCATACATCATCCAAGCACTTTTTTGAAAGCCAACAAAATTTCCGCTTTCAAACTCACTATCGGCAAGCTCTTCTTTCGTCCAATTGATACCTATCGCTAAATCTTTTTGATAGGTTTGTGCTAAAAAGTGCTTAACATTATTGGCAACAGCCCAAATAGAATGCTGCTTTGCCTTTCTCGCTAAAGAAGTACATTCACGACAACTAGGTACAGATAATGGTGGATGAGAGCAATCAAAAACTAGAAAATATTGATGCGGAAAGCCAAATGTTAATTCAGATGGCTCGCCACAAAACCAGCACTGATGGCGTTGTTCAAAGGGTATATCAACTAAGGTGTGTGCCATAAGTACTGTTCAACAATAAATTATCTACGTTTGCCGGTAGGCGCTGGTTTGGCTTTTTTGGCCACTTTTGCACGTCGTTTAGCCGCAGGCGTACTGTCTGCCTTTTTACGGGCTATTAATTGGTTTTTCTCTTGTGTCGCTTTGTAACGGCTTTTCTTTAGAGGTTTATCTTCTTTTTCAGCATATTGTGCTGGTAAAGCACGTTCTAGTTCATAGCCAGGGACAATTGTTCGTTCAAAAGTTCGACCAATTAATGCTTCGATATTTTCTAAAAACTGTTCATCTTTAGGGCTAACTAGTGAAATTGCCGTACCAGACTTTCCTGCTCGGCCTGTACGGCCAATACGGTGCACATAATCTTCAGCAAGATAAGGCAAGTGAAAGTTAACAACGTAAGGTAAATCAGGAATATCTAATCCTCGAGCTGCAACATCGGTAGCAACAAGCACGCGAACTTTTCCTTCCGTAAATTGTTCAAGGGCTTTGTTTCTTGCGCCTTGTGTTTTATCACCATGACACAACGCCGACTTAATTCCGTCAAGCTTAAGTTCTTTAGCGAGTATATTTGCACTTTCTTTGGTACCTGCAAAAACAAGTACTTGCTGCCAATTATTAATACCAATCAATTCTGATAATAATTCACATTTACGTGTTTCTGATACCCAATAAACTGATTGTTTAACCTTGCCTGATGTTGAATTTTGGCGTGAAACTTCTAAGGTTTTTGGCGTATGCAAGACTTGTTTAGCTAACGTTTTCACTTTATTTGAAAATGTTGCTGAAAACATCAATGTTTGATGTTTTTGCTTAATAACACTGATTAATTGCTGAATGTCATTTAAAAAACCCATATCTAGCATACGGTCAGCTTCATCTAAAACAAGAAATTTAACTTGTGATAAATCTACATTTCTCGCCACTACATGCTCAAGTAGACGCCCAGGTGTAGCAACAAGTACATCAACACCTTGCTTTAACATTCTAGTTTGTGGTGGCATATTTACACCACCATAAACAGCACCGCAGCTTAATGGTAAAAATTCACTATAGCTTTCGATATTACGGGCAACTTGTTGAGTAAGCTCACGCGTTGGCGTTAAAATAAGTGCGCGAATGGTTTTTGATGAATTATTATCACTCGGAATTTTAGCTAAAGCCTCTAGTATTGGTAAACTAAAAGCGGCTGTTTTACCGGTACCTGTTTGCGCACTTGCCAGTAGATCAACCCCAGACCGAATAAGCGGTATAGCTTGCTGCTGAACAGGCGTCAACGTTTTATAACCACAGGCTTTAACTGCCTTTAATAGTTCAGCCGACAACCCTATTGCATCAACACTCATATATCACCACTTATCAAAAAAAAACGAAACCCAAAATTAAGGCGCGCATTCTAGCATAGTTTAAAGATTATTCATCAGACTATTTTTGCCAGATCCCTTTCGTCAAATTAAAACGATTATGCTCGCTTTCACTTGGCTTATAGCTCGGCAATTTTCCTTGGTTATGTTGCTTATGATAGTCTTGAGTAATACTCACCACAACTTTAGACAAGAGTAATAAAGCCGTGACATTAACTACCGTCATAAGCCCTGTAGATAAATCAGCTAAAGCAATAACTTGAGGTAAACTCGCTACTGAACCAAAAATCAACATCGCCAAAAATCCACAACGTAAAAACCAATGTCCAAGTGGATTATCCATATTTAAATACTTCAAATTATTTTCAGCATAAGCAAAGTTGGCAACAATTGAGGTGAAACCAAACAGTAATATAGCGATAGTAATAAAATCGCTACCCCATGCGCCCACTTGATAAGCTAACGCTTGCTGAGTTAATTGTATCCCTTGTGCATCGCTACCTGTTTCTTTGAATAATAAAATAAGAAAAGCGGTACAAGAACAAATAACAATAGTGTCAAAAAACACAGCAAGCATTTGTATATAACCTTGTGAAACAGGATGAGGAGGATAAGGTACTGCGGCGGCAGCGGCATTGGGTGAGCTCCCCATCCCCGCTTCATTAGAATAGAGTCCACGTTTTATGCCTTGGACTATTGCCGCACCAACTAAGCCGCTGCCCGCTTCTTTTAAACCAAAAGCAGAAGCAAATATATCGCTAATAATGGCAGGGATTTTTTCAATATTTAAAAAGATGACCGCTAGACAGACTAATAAATAAGCAAGCCCCATAAAAGGTACCGTTATTTCTGCAAAACGAGCGATGTTTTTCAAACCACCAAAAACAATAAAGGCCGTTGCTATAGTAATGACAATGCCGGTAAATAACGGGTTAATACCAAAAGAGCCGTCAAAAGCACTGGTAATTGAATGGGCTTGCACTGAGCTAAAAACAAAACCATATCCGAAAAATAAACACAGCGAAAAAGTCACCGCAAGTTTTCTACTTTTTAAGCCTTTGCTCATGTAATAAGCAGGACCACCACGAAAGTTTCCGTTGGCATCTTTTTCTTTGTAGAGTTGGCCTAATGCACTTTCAGCAAAGGCAGTTGCCATACCAACAAGAGCAATAAGCCACATCCAAAAAACAGCACCAGCGCCACCTAAGGTAATAGCGACAGCTACCCCCATTAAATTTCCGGTGCCGACACGGGCGGCAAGCGAAGTACATAATGCTTGAAAAGAAGAGATGCCTTGGCTGTCTGTTTTACGACTTAATTTAAGTAACGTAAACATGTGAGTAAAGTGAGTTATTTGCAGGCACTTTAATCGCCAAGTAAACCAAATACCACAACCGGTCAGTAAATAGATAAGCACACTGCCCCATAAATAACCATTGATCGTACCTATCCATTGTTCTATCAAAATATCTTTCTCACCTTTTTAGATTATTACTAATTATCATAACAAACAAAGTACTACCAGCGTTAGACCCTATTAGTGTTAAGAAAACAAATAGTGCTAAGCAAAAAAAACCAGTGAACGATCACTGGTTTTTATTACTCAATGTAAAGTTAATTACAGTGCTTTAAATATTTTTTCAACAGAGTCTTTAGCATCACCAAATAACATCTGAGTATTTTCTTTAAAGAATAATGGGTTTTGAACCCCAGCATAACCGGTACTCATTGAACGTTTAAAGACAATGACTTGTTTAGCATTCCATACTTCTAGCACTGGCATACCGGCAATAGGGCTGGTTGGATCTTCTGCAGCTGCAGGATTTACCGTGTCATTTGCCCCAATCACCAAAACAACATCGGTTGTAGGGAAGTCATCATTAATTTCATCCATACTAAAAACAATATCATATGGAACTTTTGCTTCCGCTAATAAAACATTCATATGTCCAGGCAAGCGCCCTGCAACCGGATGAATAGCAAAACGCACATCGATCCCTTTCGCTTTTAACGCTTGAGTCATTTCATAAACAGGATATTGAGCTTGCGCTACAGCCATACCATAACCTGGCGTAATAATAACGGATTTAGCTCCGCGCAACAGATCAGCAACAGCCTCGGCATTTATTTCAATGTGATCGCCATAATCAGTATCGTTATCAATAACAACATCGGTACCAAAACCTCCAGCAATAACACTAATAAAAGAACGATTCATCGCCTTACACATAATGTATGACAGTATTGCCCCTGATGACCCCACCAAAGCGCCGGTTACAATTAACAAATCGTTGTTAAGCATAAAACCTGCGGCTGCGGCTGCCCATCCAGAATATGAATTGAGCATAGAGACAACAACAGGCATATCAGCACCGCCAATTGAAGCGACTAAATGCCAACCAAAGACAAGTGCAATAAAGGTCATCATGTATAGTGGATTAATAGCGCCATCACTTTGAACAAAGCTAATAAGTAAAACTAAAGTAACAATACCTGCTACTAAATTTAACTTATGGCGATGTGGCAACATCAATGCTGAAGAGCTAATAACACCGCGTAATTTAGCAAAAGCGACAATTGAACCGGTAAAGGTTACCGCGCCAATAAAAACACCTAAGAATACTTCAACTAAATGAATGTTGGTCTCCATTTGTTGGGTGTCGGTTAGGTTAAACGCTAAAGAGTGGTCCATTTCAAAATAACTGTTAAAGCCAACAAGTACCGCCGCTAGGCCAACAAAACTATGTAAAATAGCGACCAACTCTGGCATCTGCGTCATTTCAACTTTTTTGGCTAAATGTAAACCAATAAAAGCGCCAACTGACATGGTAATAAATATCACTAAAACATTATCGACACGTGGGTCGGCAATGGTTGCGATTAAAGCAACGGCCATACCCGTGATGCCATACCAATTACCTGTTTCAGCCGTTTCTTGCTTACTTAACCCTGAAAGACTAAAAATAAATAATAATGCAGCAACAATATAAGCTGCGCTAATTAACCCTTGAGAAAATTCCATCAATGCGCCCCTTATCTTCTAAACATTTTTAACATACGTTTGGTCACTACAAAGCCACCAACAATATTTATTGTGGCAATGAGCACCGCAATCCCCGCAAGTATTTGTATCAATATATTGTCTTGCCCTATTTGTAACAAAGCGCCAACAATAATAATGCCCGAAATGGCATTAGTAACACTCATTAAAGGCGTATGCAGCGAATGACTGACATTCCACACCACGTTGTAACCAATAACACAAGAAAGCACAAAAACAGTGAAATGAGAGAGAAAATCCGCGGGAGCAACACTGGCCACCCAAGCAAACAATAACGCGCCTATTGCCATAAACAGATGCTTTTTAGTTTGTGATGCGGGTTCTTCTTTCACATCGACTGCTTTAATTTTTACTGGAGCAGGTTTAGTGGGTGCCGCACTGACTTGAATTGGTGGTGGCGGAAAGGTAATTTCATCATGATTAACGACGGTCATATTTCGAACCACTTGATCTTCAAAATCAACCGTAATGGTACCGTCTTTATTTGGACACACTAATTTAGTTAAATTAACCAAATTATTTGAATAGAGCTGTGATGCTTGATTGGGTAAACGAGAAACTAAATCTGTGTAACCAATAATTTTAACACCACCAACATTAGCAACTTTACCCGGAACGGTTAAGGCACAATTACCACCACCCGCGGCCGCTAAATCAACAATAATTGAACCGGGTTTCATTGAATGAACCATGGCTTCTGTAATTAACTTAGGCGCTGGTTTGCCCGGGATCATCGCTGTGGTAATAATAATATCAACATCTTTGGCTTGTTCTGCAAAGAGTGCCATTTCAGCATCAATGAATGCTTTACTCATTTCTTTTGCATAACCATCGCCTGATCCCGTATCTTCGGGTTCTTCGTAGTCAAGCTCAAGAAACTCTGCGCCCATACTTTCAATTTGTTCCTTTACTTCGGGGCGCGTATCAAAAGCGCGAACCACAGCGCCTAAACTTCCAGCGGTACCAATAGCAGCAAGACCTGCAACACCCGCACCAATGATCATTACTTTTGCAGGAGGCATTTTACCCGCAGCTGTAATTTGTCCTGTTAAGAAGCGTCCAAAAAGATGGGTTGCTTCAATAACAGCGCGATAGCCGGCAATATTTGCCATTGAACTTAGTGCATCCATTGACTGAGAGCGAGTCATACGTGGCACCATTTCCATGGCAAAGGTCGTAATTGATTTTTCGCGTAAGGCTTCGAGTAACTCTGGACTTTGCGCTGGTGCAATAAAACTGACTAAATGTGCGCCATCTTTCATTTGTGCAACTTCATCAAGTGAAGGTGCATTTACTTTAAAAATAATATCTGACTGCCAGCATATTTTTTTAGTGACTAATGAAGCTTCTGCGTCGGCAAACTCTTCATCAGTAAAACTGGCTTTTGTGCCAGCTCCTTTTTGTACTTGGACACTAAAGCCAAGCTTAAGTAGAGCAACTACCGAGCTTGGCGATGCTGCTACTCGGTTTTCCCCTGTTAGTGTTTCTTTAGGTATTCCAATATTCATAAGCCACCTTTTTTAAAAGGTCGCAACTTCAACGTAAATTAAGATAAAGCTGCAACATATTACTTTTCTTATGGGTTTTATAATTAATGTTTTACCATCAATTGAATGAATTTCATACACCTAAAAATAATAACGGCTATTTTCATAATAAATATAGTCAGCTCCCCCTGAACTAACTTTTTATCCGTCAAGGGGATGTTCGCAAAGGAGAATAAGGTAAAACTACGGAATAATTAATTTAACATCGCCAAATTTTGCTTAGCAACTTGCTCTTTTTCAACATACTGAAACCATTGTTTCGCTGTTTTAGCCGAACTTTTAATTTTTTTGGCTTGTTCAAAGGCAGATAAAGAGTCGCCAAATTTTTGCAGATTAAATTCCGCCATACCTTTGGCTAAATACATATTACCTAGGCTAACTTCTGAAGCTAAGTCACCACGACTTAGTGCTTCATTAGCTGAATTAATAGCAAGTTGCCATTTTTCTAAGTTTAAATAAGCTTGTGCTAAAGCAGCATCAAACTTACCTGTTTCAGAAATTTCTGCTGCTTTAATTAATACCGGAATTGATTTTTCATCATCTTTTGCCGCCATGTATGCATTAGCCAGCATCTCTAAATATTTTTCTTGGGCGATAACTTGACCACTGTCTATTGCTTCAGCGAGTAAGTTTGCCGCTTTAATTGGCACGTTATGAAAGCGATACAGCTGTACTAAGGTGATAATGTCAGTTGACTGAGTCACATAGCCCGCTTGCCAAGCGCCTTCCATCACCGCAAGCTGCTTATCTTCTTGGCCAATTTCACCATACATTGCTGAAAGCTGTAACCAATATTTAGGTTTATTGTAATAGCGAACCAGATTTTCTATCACAGCGGTTACTTCAATTGGCTGCTTTAATTCAAAGTAATTTGCACGTTGTAAAATCAACCAATTTTCTTTAGGAATTTCATTGGCCGCGATGCTTTGTTTAATAGCCTGTGAAACATAGTGCAGAGACTGCTGATATTGTTTATTTTGATAATAAACTTGCGCAAATAAGACTTGTTGAGTATCGGTAATAGCTTTGTCGTTAGTTGCTTGCCACAAAACTAAAAACTTTAAAGATTGTGGAAAGTTTTGCATTTGCATTGATAATTGCGCTAAAGAATAAAGTGTCGACAGCCTTAATGTTTCAGGGATCGCATTTTCATCGATAACTTTTTCAAAGCTATCAATGGCTGAAGCGACATCGTCATTACCGTAATACATAAAGCCATAAAAATTCCATAACATCGCACGTTCGTAACTGTTTAAACTATCAATGCGGTCTTGCACTTCATCAAGTACATCAAAGCCCTCTAAACCGTTCCCTTCATCAGCAAGTTTTTGTGCTCTTGCCAATTGGGTATAAACACGGTTACGCATCGCGGGTACTTTCACTGAGGTTTTTTCTTTACCCAACTGTGCTGATGATTGCGCATTTGCAATATTGCCACCCATATTTTGGTTAAATATTACCGGAGCGCTAAAGAGTAACGCGATTGAAAGGCACGATAGTGCTTTTCTTTTTAATGTTGTCATTTTAGTCATCACCGACTCCTTAGCCTTCTATTTGGAAAGAAATTTTATTCTGCACGCCAGCAACTTCCATAGCGACACCATCAACTACCCGTGGTTTGTACTTAAATTTTAATGCTGCCGCCATTGCCGCTTGATCAAAAATACCTTCAGGTTTAGCTTCAACAACTATAGCGTCCCGTACTGAACCATTTTTAGTGACAATAAATTCAACAATAACATACCCTTCAATGCCACGAGATTGAGCACGACGTGGGTAAATAGGTGAGACTTTCACTATGGGCAAATAGTCGCCATCACCGCCACTTAAACTTAAGCCCCCGGCTAAACTTAAATCAGTTTGAATATCAGCACCAAACCCGCTAGCAGTACTTAATGCATTGGGGTTAGCTTGTTGCATTTGTGGTTGCTGCATTTGCGGTGGTGGTGCTTTAGGCGCTGGTGGTTTTTGTGGTTTGCGTTCTTTTTTTGTCAGTTGCTGCTCTTTTTTCAATCTAATAAAGTCGAGTACATTACCGCGAGGCGCTTCAGTTAAAGCATTATTACCACCAGAAATAAGCGCTTGCATCCCCCATAAAAGAAAGAAAGTCATCACCACAGCAAGTAATAAACCTATGCTGTAACGGGCAGGAGTGTTCATCACGGTTGCCATGATTTATCCCTCTTGAGCAGCAATTGAAACATCAAAAACACCCGCTGAACGAGCAGCATCCATCACTTTAATTAACGTATCAGTTGTCGATGCTTTATCGGCTTGAATAACAACAGTACCCTGAGGGTTTTCTGCCTTTAAGCGTTCAATATTGGCTTGTACGGCTCGAATATCAATACGACGCTTATTGATCCAAATATCGCCTTTATCACTAATTGCAACTAAGATATTGGCTCGTTCCTTTTTAACGGCAGTAGCCGCTTCTGGTCGATTCACTTCAATACCCGCTTCTTTAACAAACGAGGCGGTAACAATAAAAAATATCAATAAAATGAAGACCACGTCTAACATAGGCGTCATGTTAATTTCTTCGGCTTCTTCTTGTTCTTGTAAAATATTTGATAGTTGAGAACGCATAGCGTTACTCCTTAATTAAACTGCTAATTATTGGTGAGCCATCGGAAGACTGTCTTCCATTTGCTCAGTTCTACGTTTCGTTTTACGCTGTAACCATGTCACCATAAATACACCAGACAAAGAGCCGACCATGCCAGCCATTGTTGGAATAGTCGCGCGCGAAACGCCTGAAGCCATTGACCGTGCATTACCACTGCCCGAAATTGCCATAACGTCAAACACTTCAATCATACCGGTTACCGTGCCCATCAAACCAAGCAGTGGACACAAGACAACTAAACATTGAATTAAGGTAACGTTAGTTTTAAGCATTTCAGTGGCTCTTGATATATGAGCAATTCTTATATGCTGGGCATTCCACGAATGTCGTTCCGGGCGTTTAAACCAACTTTTAATGATGTTTTCTTTCACCGTTTTATAACTGTGCAAGTAAAAAAACAATCGTTCAAAAATAAGTAACCACATTAAACAAATAACCGCGGCGATAACGCTTAACACTAGCCCCCCCGTATCCAAAAATTCTTGGATACGATTCATCATTTCGATGAAGAGGATCATGGTTTATGCTCCTTGCTTTGATGTCAGCGGTTTTTCAGAGCTTTCTGAGCGTTCAGCTAAAATCCCTGCACTTTGTTGTTGTAAAATATTAATAATACCGCGACTTCGGGTGTTGAGCAGTGTAGAAATAAAGACCATGGGAATAGCAACAACTAAGCCCAGTACCGTTGTTACTAATGCTTGAGAAATACCACCTGCCATTAGTTTAGGGTCACCTGTGCCAAATAAGGTAATCGCTTGAAAGGTATTGATCATCCCTGTAACTGTGCCTAACAAACCAATTAAAGGCGCAACTACTGAAATGATTTTGATGAAAGTGAGCCGAGTTGTTAATACAGGGACTTCTTTTAAAATACTTTCAGAGAGCTTTAACTCTAAGGTTTCAACGTTATCAAGGGGATTTTTATCTTGGACTAACATAACCCGACCCAGTGGATTGTCATTTGATGCTTGATCGCTCTTTAATTGACGATTGACTTTACTGCCAATGAAAAAGAGTGTGATAAAACGTTCAATCGCAATCAGTAAACCAATGAGACCAATCGCTAAAATAACATAACCAACCGCACCACCTTGTTCAACGCGTTCTTGTAAGTCAGGTGCTTGTACTAATAATCCTAAGATTGAACCACCTGTTGGGTCTAAAGCAAAAGGAACGACTTGATTAGTGCTTGAAGTGAGTGCATTAGCACTTGATAAATAACGACTCGATGGTTGTCTCATTAATTGTGCAACAGAAGCTGTTTCATCAATATATTCAAGATACTTTCCTTGTGAAACTAGATTAAAACCACCAACACGCACCACATCTGCTTGGCTTTTCTCACCGTTTGCTAACACAATTTCTCGGCTAAACTTATGCACTTTTCCACTTTGTGTCATTTCACGTTGTAATTCAAACCACAAACGTTCAATTTCTTCAATAGAGGCTAATTTTGATGAGGAGCCCATACTTTGCGCAAACTCATCAAGAAACTGACCTCGACCAGGAATTTGTGCTGAAATAACAGAAGTTTGAAATTTACTGCGCGTATCGCCAGCGACTTGTTGTAATACACCAAACAATTCTTTTAATTCACCCATGCGCTTGTTGAGCGCATCGGTATTATTACCTAAGGTTACATCGTTATCTTGAAAGTTTTTTTCAAGTTGTGTACTTAAGTTAATCGCTTGATCTCGCTGCTGTCTTGCTTGGTTTAATAATTGGGTTTGTTGGCTTTTTTTCGCATTGAACTCTGCTTCTCTATCTTGATTTTGCTTACTTTGTGCAATTTTTCCTTGCGCTAATTGTGACAGTAAGTCATCTAAACTCGTTGCTTGTTGCGCGATGGCATTGCCACTGAATACTGAAACAGCTGACAAAGTTATTGCCGATATTAATAGAAGTAATTTTTTCATGGGTTATTCCTTATTCGGCCGAGTTTTGCGTTACGGGGACAATAATTAAATCGGGGGCAAGTTGTTTACGAGCAATGCGTAAACCTTTATTAATATCTAAACGATATTGCGCTGAAAGAGGCTGCCATGATTTAGAAGCGTTATCCCACAAACCTAATTTTTGACCATCACGTGTTTGATACACTAGACTTACGCGGCCAATTCTGAGGAAGTCAACATTTTGATCACTACCGTCAATATCAATTAAGCCAGAATACGCCTCTATTGTTCGCCCATAATCAACTTCAATTTGATAAGCGGCGAGTACTCGGCGAAACTTTTCAGAAATAGCAACATCAGCGCGTTCCATCATACTGTGTAAATCAGCAATACGTTTATTACGCTCGGTTGTTAAAAACTGCACATCCAAGGTAATAAAGTTTGCTAAGGTTTCAATCATACGCGCCATTAACGGTGAAACTTGTCGTTCTATAATACTCACTTGTTCCATTGACACGGCTATTTGGTCAAGCTCTTTCAATTGGTTCGCCACTTGGGTTTTCATTTGCTGGTTATAAACAGTTAAGCCATCAATTTCCTTGTTAATGGTTTTAAACTGTTGTGACTTCGTTTGTATTTGCTCGTTAATAGCATTAACGCGCTGTTGAGACTGACTGGCCGATTGGTTGATTTCTTTACCAGCATCAACGACTTGGCTGAGCTGTTTATCATTATCCGCTAGTGTGGGTGTTGCATCGCTAATTAAGCTAGTTGTGCTTAAGCTCAGTAATAAACAAGCTTGTGCAATTTTCGAAAGAGTCATAAAAACCTTTTGCCTTTGTTTGAGCTAATCAGATCTTATTTGATTACCCCTAAAATTAATGTCGATAATATTAATGGCTAAATATGACAATTAAGTTTCAGGAATATTGCCGATTTATTAAATGACAAGGTTGTGACATTTTTCTTACTGTGGAAATTAAGATTGATATTAATAATTTATCTGGGGGATTGTGGAGGATTCATTAAAATTAAAATCGTGTCAATAAATCAGAATTTTATCATTGCACACGATGCTTAATTTAATGACTACTTCAAGATAATAGCTGGCGTTGGTACTTGTCATTTAAACGACAACCTTGCGTAAGCAAAAGACGGTTAAGTAGGCAAGCGTACGGTTATTATTACCTCAACTGGAGCCATTAACTCTTGTAGTTTTAATGTTGATTCGATTCAGGTTTTGCATCGCAATTTTGTCGTACTTCAACCTTGATACTAAGTAATTGTTACTTTAAAAATTACTCTACATTATCTTTAGCATCGACAATAGCTTGAATAAGATAGTTTGGCTGATTCGTTCCTAACCTAATAAATGAACCTCCCTTTAGTTCAATTTCTATACCTAAAAGCCCCGAAACATTATAAATCCAACCAGTTCCAAATGAGTGTATACCGAATCCCATCCATATTGGATTTTTCACATTATTGCAGTTCGCAATCTCTTCCAGTGCTATTTGTTTTTTAAATACTCCCGGACCAAAATACCAACTGACTTCACTTTCATTAACTTCAATTGTCATAGAGCTAAATATAATAGCAACTATAGTTAGCACACCGAAAATAATCCCTAGAGCTTCCGATGGTAAAAATTTATACCCATCATTTATTCCTAGTATTGCAGCCGCTAAAATAAATATAGCGGTGAATGTAACAATTCCCCATTGCTTGTGCTTATATGCTTGGTAACACCCATCACGCCAGACAAGAGTAGCGGCATCTACTTCAAAAACAGATGCTAGTGACATGATTGTTTCGGATGAACAACTTCCGCGAGACTCCAACCTTTGAATAGTCCTTAAGCCAAGCCCACTTACTTTTGATAAATGCTCTTGCGACCAGAGTCTTTCCGTTCTGTATTTTCTAATAAGTGATGATTTTACTTTCATATCCATAATTCATAACCTCAGTTAAATAGAGGAATGAAACTACCCTAATATTATCAATTTCTGTTACGCCACTTCACCGCCAATACCCCGCCTACTTCACTATCTAACTGATAATTAGTAATAATCGAAATATTACGGGGTGCATCTGACATAACGCTCTGTTTAGCCGATAAAAAGGCTTGGCTATAATTGCCAAGCGATGGCCAACTGTTATTTTCTTTTAAGCAACTTTATATGCAGCCATCTCGGTATTAAACACGATAGAGGAAAGCTCGTTATTTAATTTTATGAAGTCTAAACCTTCCTGCTACCAATAAACTACTGACATTATCAGCTTCATCCCGATGGAATACAAACGAGTTCATTTCAGATTCAACATTAATAAATGTAATCTTATTGGAAGGTATTAAGTGTGAAAACAGCGCTTCATGTTTTGCTTTAACTTTAAGCAGCCCATCAATAATCTTGACCTCCACAATGAAGCCATCAGTTATCAGTTTTACTCTCCTATAAAGCCCTTGAGATTGTTCATAAATAAAGTTAACGGTTCTATGCTCTTTCGTGAGTGAAAGCCCATTTTATAATATTTGGAGATAGCGCTCATAATTTTTTGATTAATTTGCCGCGCATTATCACCATTACTCATTACTACCATCCCTTCGCCTCTATTCACGAAGGCTTTAAATTCATTAGTAAAACCAAGGTTTTTTCCAGAATGAGAAAAAACAAGTTGATTGTTAACTTCACTCATCGCCGGCCCTAGCCCCCAATTTCCTTGATGCTTACTGAACATAGCTGTTACTGTCGATTTATTTACTATTCCGTCATTCTTTCCTGCCATTATTGCTTGCATATGAATAGCATAAATCGCTAGATCTGACGGGGTAGTCCATAATCCCGCTGCGGCCTTCTCTGCGTAGTCATTGTATATTGCTGGATACATTTCACCATTAGAGTCATAAGCTGCACTGGTATGTTGTTTTAATTTTTTGGGTAACACATGTTGAAAGGTACTATTGAACATGCCCATAGGTTTAAGAATTTGATTGTCAGCATATTCAGAAAATGGCATTCCTGTGACATCTTCTACTATTTTTTGCATTATAGTATAGCCACCACCTGAATACCGCCATTTACTTCCCGGCGCTTCATTGACCTCAACTTTATCGGTATTTCCTTTACCACTTAGCACATCAGTTGTACTTGGTATTTCACTACCTGTTGCATATCCGGGAAAGCCGTGAACACTAATACCGCCAGTGTGGGTAAGAAGGTGACGTAAAGTAACAGGATTTTCTTTAGTTAATAAGTCTCCCTTAACCTTCCAGCCTTTTAGATATTGATTAACATCAACATCAAGATCTAACTCTCCTTCTTTAACCAATTTTAGCGCAGCAAGGGCTGCAACGGGTTTACTAATTGAACCCGCTTGAAATAAAGTATTAGAGTCTACTTTCCTTGTGCCATTAGCAATACCGTAACCTTTTGACCAATCAATTTTTCCTTTATGAATTACCGCAATACTAAGGCCAGGTACATTTAACTGCTTCATAAGATTTACGATTGAATCACTCGAGTCGGTTTTGCCGTTAATCTTTATATTACTTTTTAAATTATTCTCAATGATCTCAATGGATTCACTGCTCGCATAAACTGCACTTGTAAATATTAATAGAGTGAGTGAAATAAGCGAAGAAAAGATAAAATCGGTGGTTTTAGTTTTATATTTCAATGATAGTTCCTTTATTAAATAATATTATGTATTGTAAAAACAATTCCATTTTAGCTACTCTGAATGAAGGTTTTTTTCAACTCATTCATCCGACTAGTTTCCCCGCGAGCCTCATGCCGAGAACAACCAAGTAAAACAATAAAAAATTAATTATCAATACGATAAACATCAGGTAATAAACATAGACTTCGTCATATTACTTAGGCTTAAACCTGCATATAACGCTTTGCTAAGCGGCTAAAAATGGCTGGCTATAATACCGAAGTACGAGCATAGCCAGCTGCTTGTGTCCGTTTAAGCAGCTGGCTATATTTTATTTTACACTTATCTCATTTATTTTTAGGATTTTTTTAAAAGCTGAACTAATAGCTTAAAAATATTGATGTTTTAAATAATCTTTAGCAATGTAGGCGTGACCATCGTAACCATACTTGATAATCAAATTGCTAGGTATCCCTTGCCTACCTTCGGTAAAGTACACTTCGGTAATCTCTGAAAATTTAAGATCGATGACTTTTAAAGAATCACCCAACTCAGTAAAAATCATAGATTTAACATTAATAGTAATTACACGTTTATGACCATGTAATCTAAAATATGTTTTAATACCGCAATCAAGCCACCCATAATAACTTGTTTGTTTTTTCAACAATAAACTACACTTAATTTACCCTCTTATAAGTGTGGTGATTGTTATGCCCAAGCCTCGTTCACAACAAATTAGTTTATCTGATACGCCGTATTATCATATTTGCAGTCAAACCGTTCGAAAAGCCTTTTTATGTGGTATTGATTACCGCAATCAAGCCACCCATAATAACTTGTTTATTTTTTCAACAATAAACTACACTTAATTCACCTCTTATAAGTGTGGTGATTGTTATGCCTAAGCCTCGTTCACAACAAATTAGTTTATCTGATACGCCGTATTATCATATTTGCAGTCAAACCGTTCGCAAAGCTTTTTTATGTGGTGTTGATAAAGAAACCGGTGTCAGTTATGAGCACAGGCGTCATTGGATTGAACAGCGCATTTTTACATTATCTCAGGTGTTTGCTATTGATATTTGTGCTCACGCTGTCATGAATAATCACTTACATTTAGTCCTTCATGTTGATAGTGAAAAAGCTAACAACTGGACGACGCTCGAGGTACTGTCCCGTTGGCATAAGTTGTTCAAAGGCACCCTATTAACCCGTCAATATCAGCAAGAGCAATCATTAACTACATTCGAAATGGAAATGGTTGAAGAAACAGCACAGGTCTATAAACAGCGCTTAATCGATATCAGTTGGTTTATGCGGGCATTAAACGAGCCTATTGCTCGACAAGCCAATAAAGAAGATAAATGC